>DATIMU010000361.1:0-1676 GCA_035475015.1 Acetobacteraceae bacterium | reverse complement strand
CGCGCCGTGATGCCACCTATAATCGCAGCCGATCAGGTAGACGAAAATCGCCGCCCCCGACGATCTCTCGTAGCCCCGAAAAACTGCCGAATTGTGATGTCCCTCATAAGGGGGCACCAGGGCGGTGCCTAGCGTCCGCCCCGGTATGAGACGCGGAGCACGGGTATGACGATCTCACGACTGAGCATGAAGGCGCTCGCAATCGCCGTCGTGGTGGCAGCCCTGGCCGGTGCCACGCTGCTCCTCGCCCGTCCGCAGCCGATCGAAAGTGCCGTCCTGGGCACAGATTGGGAATGCACCCAGACCGCGTTTGTGCTTACGACCTGCGCTCCGCGGGTCCAGGAGGCGATCCCGGCGGCCGAAACCTCGCGCAAGGAAGCGATCCGGCCGACCCGAGGCTAACCGTGAGAAGCCTGGGTTGGATGTGACGCCACGCCGCAGAGGTGATAAAGCCCGCTCGCCCCCGTGATCGGTCAGCCATGTCCAAGTCCGAAGCCAAGTCCGAAGCCAAGCCCGAACCTAAGCCCGAACCGGGCGCGAAGCCCAAATCGCCTCCAAAACCTCAATCCGGTGACAACCGCCGCGGCGCCATCGCTGGCTTGGTCATCGCGATCCTGATCCTCGGCGTCGGCTGGTGGCTCGCCCGCGATCTCACCTCCGCGAGCAAGATGCAGGACTGCCTGATGTCCGGGCGAAGCAACTGCAACGTGATCGAGCCGGCCCGCTAGAAGCGCTCCAGCGCGGCCCGCACTGACGAAAAAATGTCGTGATCTTAATCATTTGTAACGGGACTTAGCCGACCAAAGCAGGTCAGTCATGTCAGCCGGCATCAGCTCGGCGCGAGTCGAATCGTCTATCGCAACAGGCATCACGGCCATCGACGGCAATCGAGAGAGTAGGGGGCAAGCACGCATGAGTGCGTCCAGTCGCATCAAGATCATCATTCCCTTGGTTTCGGCGATGTCATTGCTCGCCGTCCCGGCGCAGGCTCAGGACGCCAGACCGCCGAGAGACGCCGCCCAGCCATCGGCCGGGCCGGGTGCCGGCGCGCCGCCTCAGAACATGCGAAAGGGGCCGCCGCCGCAGCAGGCTGCCCGGCCTGCGCCGCAGGCCGGCGTCCAGCCCTACGCCGGCGGTCTTGGTCATGCAGGTCCGGGTCCAAATCCTGCTCTCGCGAAGCCAGGTCCTGCGCCGCGCAATGCCGGCGGTCCGCCGCCCGGACGCAATTACGCCAGGGGGCCCGCACCGGCGCGCGACTGGGGCGGACACACCTATCGCGGCCATCTCGCCTGGGATGGCGGTCGCTGGCGCCACGAAGTCCACAACGGCCGCTCCGGCTGGTGGTGGGATGTGGGCGGCGCGCGGTATTATTATCCGCAGCGGATGGAGGGGCCCCCCGCCTACATCTCGGAGGATTATTACGCCGACGTGCCCGTGGCCTATTCCCCGCCCGTCGCCTACGAACCGCCGCCCCCTCCGCCGCCGGCCGATCCCGGTGCGAGCGCGCTTGGCGGCGCTATCGTCGGCGGCGTGCTGGGCGGCCTGATCTCAGGCAACGCCTCGGGTGCGGCCGCAGGCGCTGTGATCGGCGGTGCCACCGGAGCGATCGCCGGCGCGACGGCCGCTTCGCGCCCCGGCTACTATCTGGCCCAAGGCAACTGCTACTACCGCTATCC
>DATIMU010000360.1:0-1547 GCA_035475015.1 Acetobacteraceae bacterium | reverse complement strand
GCCCGTCACCTCGGGCGCCGGGACGCTCAAGGACGCGATGAACGAGGCGATGCGCGACTGGGTCGCCAACGTGCGCGACACCTATTATCTCATCGGCACCGTCGCCGGCCCGCATCCCTATCCCGCGATGGTACGCGATTTTCAGTCCGTCATCGGCGACGAGGCCAAGGTCCAGATGCACGAGGCCGAGGGGCGGCTGCCCGACGCGGCGGTGGCCTGCATCGGCGGTGGGTCGAACGCGATGGGGCTGTTCCATCCGTTCCTCGACGATGCCTCGGTGCGGCTGATCGGCGTCGAGGCGGCCGGGCGCGGGCTCGATACGCACGAGCACGCCGCCAGCCTGTCGCGCGGCCGGCCGGGCGTGCTGCACGGCAACCGCACCTACCTCCTGCAGGACGAGGACGGACAAATCCAGGAGGCGCACTCGATCAGCGCCGGCCTCGACTATCCCGGCATCGGCCCGGAGCATTCCTGGCTGCATGAGATGGGGCGCGTCGAATACGTGGCGGCCACCGATGAAGAGGCGCTGGCGGCGTTCCAGCTCTGCACCCGGACGGAGGGGATCATTCCGGCCCTTGAACCGGCGCACGCGCTGGCGCATGTGACGAAGCTGGCGCCGGAATTGGGGGCGAGCAAGATCATCCTGATGAATCTCTGCGGCCGCGGCGACAAGGACATTTTTACCGTCGCCGAGCACCTCGGGGTGAAGCTGTGAGCCGCATCGCAACCCGGTTCGCCGCACTGAAGAAGGAGGGCCGAGGCGCCCTGATCCCGTTCCTCGAGGCGTGGGACCCAGACGCCGCGACCTCAATGGCGATCCTGCGCGGGATGCCGGCGGCCGGCGCGGACCTCATCGAGATCGGGATGCCGTTCACCGACCCGATGGCGGACGGCCCGACCATCCAGGCGGCCGGCAAGCGCGGTTTGAAGGCGGGCGTGACGCTGGCGCGCACCCTGGCCATGGTGCGCGACTTCCGCCGCGAGGATGATGCCACGCCGGTCATTCTCATGGGCTATCTCAACCCGATCCTTTCCTATGAAACGCAACGGTTCTGCCAGGACGCGGCAGCTGCGGGCGTCGACGGGCTGATCGTGGTCGATCTGCCCACGGAGGAAGCCGATCTGCTGGTGCCGCACGCCGCCGCGCGCGGGCTCGACATCATCCGCTTGGTCGCCCCCACCACGGACGATTCGCGGATGCCGCTGGTGCTGAACGGCAGCTCGGGCTTCGTCTACTACGTCAGCATCACCGGCATCACCGGCACGCGCAGCGCGACGGCGGAGGATCTCGCCGCCAACATCCCGCGTATCCGCCGTGTCTCCGACTTGCCGGTGGCCGTGGGCTTCGGCGTGCGTACCCCGGCGCAGGCCGCCGAGGTGGCGCGATTGGCCGACGCGGCGGTGGTGGCGTCGTCGCTGATCGACACGCTGGCGGCAAGCCTCGACGAACACGGACGCGCGCGGAGCGATAGCGTACGCCGGGTGCTCGACCAGGTGCGCGCGCTGGCCGAGGGCGTGCGGGGCGCGAGGGTCGCCGCATGAGCGAC
>DATIMU010000359.1:0-5279 GCA_035475015.1 Acetobacteraceae bacterium | reverse complement strand
TCCATCGGCTTTTCCTTGGCGGTGTCGGGGATGATGATGCCGCCCGCGGTCTTCTCTTCGGCGTCGAGCCGACGGACCACGACCCGGTCATGCAGGGGACGGAACTTCATACGGATCGCTCCTGAGTGATGCCAGTGATCGAGTGATGCCAAATCGATGTGATCGCCAACGGCGGCGGGACCCGTATCGGCATCCTCGCGCGGCCGTTTAGCACTCCCCCCTCGGGAGTGCCAGCGATCTAGGGGAACCGCCGGACAGAGTCAAGGGGCCGGCAGCACTCGCCGTGCATGAGTGCCAAGCTGCTGAAATGTTTAACCTTTCTGTTGAATACTACACCCCCTCCCGTGGCACTATCGTGCAACCCGCGGGGGGATCGCGGGTTTGCCTCTCGCGCAGCAAGCGCTGCCGGGCGTGTCACGGAGATCATCGAGCCATGACCATCGCGCTGCAACTCAAGGACTACCGCCTGACCACCGCCGAGATCCTCTACCGCCTGCCCGATCACCCGGACCTGCTGCAAAGCTACATCTGGCAGGATCTCGACATCGCGCCACGCTATCCGGTGCTGCACAAGTTTCTCGGGTTCTGGCAGCGCGAGCTTGACGGCAAGCTGCATTCGGTTCGCGTGGCCTCGGCCAGCCTGGTGAAGCCTGCCCAGTTCCGCACACCCGGCGCATTCATCCAGGTACACTGAACTGAAACGTCCGGCGGCGTGGGCTCACGGTGACGAGCCCTTGCCGCCGGCGACCGCCTCCGCCGCCTCGCACTCGCTGGCATCCTCGATCTCCGGTGTGTGCCAGCGGCGCATCAGCCAGAGCATTCCGGCAAGGTCGAAGATCCCCACGCCGAGCCGGCCCCGAGTGCCGTAATTCGATCGTCCGTGGCGGCGCGCGCGGTGGTTCACCGGCACCGAGACGACGCGCCCGCCGGCGCGCAGAAACAGCGCCGGCAGAAAGCGGTGCATGTGATCGAAATGCGGCAGTTCGAGGAATGCGTCGCGGCGGAACACCTTCAATCCGCAGCCAGTGTCCGGCGTGCCGTCATCCAATAGCCACGCCCGGACGGCATTGGCGATGCTCGAGGTCAACCGCTTCGTCGCCCCATCCTGCCGTCGGACGCGGTGCCCGGCCACGAGCATCAGACCCCCCGCCCCGGCGTCGCGGGCCAGCGCTTGCGCCAGCAGCGCCGGGATGTCGGCCGGGTCGTTCTGGCCGTCGCCGTCCAGTGTGGCGATCCAGCGTCCTGCCGCGTGGCGCACTCCGGTGATGATCGCGGCACTCTGCCCGCGACTTCGCCGGTGGCGGAGCCAGCGCAGCGGCGCGCCGGTCAGAACCGCCTCGTGCAGCCTGAGCGGGGTCTCGTCCAGGCTGCCGTCATCCACATAAAGGATCTCGTAGTCGCGTCCGGCGAGCGCGCTCCGGATCTCGCCGACCAGGGGCAGGATGTTCGGACCCTCGTTGCGGACGGGGACGACAACCGAGAGCAGCGGCGCGAACTCGAACGCGAGCGCGTGTCCAGCGACTTGGACGAACTCTGGCATGGCGGCCGGTGGGTAGCACCAGGACGCCGATAAGGCCATTCTCGGCGCACCATTTGAACGGGTTTGGCGAATGGGCCTTAGCCCGGCACGCCGGCGCGTGATAAGGTACCTGACGATGCCATTCGATGTGCGTGATTTTCCGGACGCGCCTCCAGAGGAACGGGCGACGACCCGCGCCAACCGGCGACTGGTGGCCGCTTGGCTCTTCACGATCTGCGCCATGATCCTGGTGATGATCGGGCTCGGCGGCGCCACGCGGCTGACCGGCTCGGGCTTGTCCATCATGGAGTGGGCGCCGCTCAGCGGCACCCTGCCGCCGATGAGCGATGCCGAGTGGCACCGGCTGTTCGGGCTGTATCAGCAGATCCCGCAATACACGCTGTTGAACGATCATATCGGCCTCGCCGGGTTCAAGCACATCTTCTGGCTCGAGTGGGTCCATCGCCTCTGGGGGCGCATGATCGGCGTCGCCTTCTTCGTGCCGCTCGTGTGGTTCTGGGCCACCGGCCGGATCGAGCGGCGCTTGCGGCCACGACTCGCGGTGATCTTCCTGCTCGGCGGATTGCAGGGCGCGGTGGGCTGGTTCATGGTCGCCTCCGGCTTCTTCCCGGATTCGACGAGGGTCGCGCCCTACCGGCTGGTGGTGCACCTCGCGCTGGCATTGGCGCTGTATGCGGCGATCCTGTGGACTGGCCTTTCGGTGCTGCGCCCCCTCGCGCATCGCGGCGCGAGCAGCCGGCCGGCCCGCGCGCTGGTCCGCGCGTCCTGCGTGCTGGTCGGCCTCACCATCGTCGCGGGGGGCTTCGTTGCTGGCACCCATGCGGGGTTCGACTACAACACCTTCCCCCTCATGGACGGCCGCCTGATCCCGGAGGGCTACGCGCGGCTGAGCCCGGTCCTTCTGAACTTCTTCGAGAACATCGCGGCGGTGCAATTCGATCATCGCGTGCTGGCCACGTTGACCGGCCTCGTCACCCTCTCGGCGGTGGCGATCGGCCTCCTATCGGGGCCGCGCCCCGGTGTGCGGCGGGTGCTGCTGGTGCTCGGGGCGGTCGTCGCCGTGCAATACACGCTGGGCGTGGCGACATTGCTGGCGGTGGTGCCGGTGGACCTGGCGGTCGCCCACCAGATGACCGCCGTGCTGCTCCTGACCGTCGCGTTGTGCGCGTTGCACGCCTTGCGCGAGGCCCCGCCCCTGCCGCCGGCCCCCCCGTGACCGCGTTTCCCGCGCGTCCGGCCGTCGCCCTCGACGCCGTGGTGGACGCGCTCCCCGTCGGCATCGCGGTGTTCGACGCCGGGCGGCGGTTGGTCCGGGCCAATCACGCCTTCTGCGTGGCGGCCGACCTCCCGCCCGCTGGCCTGCCCGTCGGCATCGCCCTCGAGACGGTGTTGCGGGCGGGGGCCTATCGCGGATTGCTCGGGTCCGGCGACCCCGAGGCGCAGGTGCATAGCGCGCTCGCGCGCGACCGCGCCCAACCCAGCCGCGTGCGGCAGCACTATCCCGATGCCCGCAGCTTCGACTTCCACACCGTGCCGTTGCCCGACGGCGGGTTCGCGCTGTGCGCCATCGAGACCACGACGCTGATCGCGGCGCATGACGAGGCGGCCGGCGCCGTGGCCCGGATCACCATGTCGCTGGCCACCGTGCGGACGGGTCTGGCGACCTTCGCCCCCGAGCGGACGCTGCTGCTGCACAATCCGCGCTTCGCCGAACTGCTCGGCCTGCCCCTAGGCAAGCTGCGCCCCGGGCTGACGCTTGCCGATCTGCTCGGGCTGATGCAGGGGCGGCACGAATATGCCGACGCCGAGGGCGAGGCGTTCCTGGCGAACCAGGCCAGCACGGACCGGACCCGTCGATCGACCATCCGCCGGGCGCGCCCGAACGGCCAGGTCACCGACATTGCCTCCGATCCGCTACCCGATGGCGGCTGGACGATGAGTGTCGTCGACATCAGCCAGCTGGCCAGCGCGGAGGACGAGGCGGTGCGGCGCGCCGCGATGCTGGACAGCATTCTCGACAACATCCCGCACGGCGTCTGCGTCTATGGCCCGAACCGGCGGGTGACGATGTTCAATCCCGCATACAGCGAGATCATGCAGGGCGCGCCGCTGGCGGTCGGCGACCATCTCGACGCCATCATCCGCCGTCGCGCCCAGGCCGGCGAGTATGGCCCGGGCCAACCGGCCGAGGTCTACACGAGCCAGATGGCGCACGACATCAGCCGCCCGCAGATGCGCCGGCGGCGGCGCCCCAACGGCACCGCGATCGACGTGCGGACCGCGCCGCTGCCCGATGGCGGCCATATCAGCGTGGTGACCGACATCACGCCCCTGACCGACGCCGAGAACGAGCTGCTCCGGCGCGCCGCCGACATGGACGTGATGCTCGCCAATATCCGCCATGGCATCACACTGTTCGACGCCGGGGGCCGGCTGGTCGCCGCTAACCGCATGGCCAGCGAATTGCTGGACCTGCCGCCCGGGACGTTGACGCCGGGCCATAGCGAGCAGCAGATCCTCGACAGCCTCGCGGCGGCGGGCGAGTTCGGCGACGGCGCGGCGGCCGAGGCGTTCATGCGCCATCGGCTCAGCGCCAATCGGGCGGGCAAGCCGGAGCTCTACCGGCGGCCGACCAGCGCCGGCCGGGTCATCGAGGTGCGATCCGATCCCGCTCCGGGCGGCGGCACGGTGCTGACCTATACCGACGTGACGGAATCGGAGGAGACCCAGAAGGAGCTGCGCCGGGCCAAGGAGGCCGCCGAGGCGGCCAACCAGGCGAAGTCGCGCTTCCTCGCCACCATGAGCCACGAGCTGCGCACGCCGCTGAACGCGGTGATCGGCTTCTCCGAGGCCTTGCTGCGCCAGGGTGGCACCAGCGATCCGGCCCTCACCGCCGAGTTCGCCGCCGCGATCAACGAGTCCGGGAACCAGCTGCTCGGGCTCATCAACACGATCCTCGACGTCGCCCGGATCGAGGCCGGCCGCTTCGAGATGTCGGCCGACCGGATCGACCTGGCGCGCCTGGTGCAGACCTGCGCGCGATCCGCCGCGTCGGGCTTCCAGGCGGGTGAGATCGCGCTGCGCCTCGACCTGCCGGAGCGGCTGCCCGAGCTGCGGGCCGACGAGCGGCGGCTGCAGCAGGTCCTGGCGGGCCTCCTCTCGAACGCGGTGAAGTTCACCCCGGCGGGCGGCGAGGTGACGGTCGGCGCCACGATCGACCCGACGGGTGATCTTCTGCTGCACGTCACCGACACCGGGATCGGCATTCCGGCGGCCGATCTGGAGCGCGTGTTCGAGCCGTTCATCCAACTCGACGCCAGCCTGTCGCGGCGCTTTCAGGGCGCCGGTCTCGGCCTATATGTAGCGAGAGCCTTGGTGGAGGCGCATGGCGGGCGGCTGCGGCTGCTGAGCGAGCCGGGCGCCGGCACGAGGGCCGAGATCGCACTGCCCGGATGGCGCCTCGACCCTGAAAGGTCCAGTCGGGAAAACTCCAGCGTTGACGAGGATGTGGCATGACTTCATCGGGGCTGACCCCGCTCGGCGTGACCGACGGCCTGTTCTTCGAGCGGGCCGAGGGCGCACTCGACCGCGCGGCGGCGGAGCACACCGTCGGCACCGCGCTGGCTGGCGCCGAGGACGGCGAGCTGTTCCTCGAATACCGCGAGAGCGAGCAGATCGGGCTCGATGACGGGCGCATCCGCAGCGCCGGCTTCGATACCTCCCTCGGCTTCGGCCTGCG
>DATIMU010000358.1:0-8686 GCA_035475015.1 Acetobacteraceae bacterium | reverse complement strand
TTGCCGGTGAGGTCGGTCGTCGCCGCGCCGGTCACGATGTCGATCTTCTTCTTCGCCTTGGACAGCGCCTGCACCGCCAGCGCCACCGATGACGTGGTCAGCTCCATGATCGCGCCGACGCCGTCCTCGTCGTACCATTTGCGGGCGATGCTGGAGGCTACGTCCGGTTTGTTCTGATGGTCGGCATTGACGATCTCCACCGGGCGGTCGAGCACCGAGCCGCCGAAATCCTCGACCGCCATGTGGGCCGCGGCCACCGACCATTTTCCGCCGAAATCCGCGTAGACGCCCGACTGATCGTTGAGGATGCCGACCCGCACGGGCGTGGCGGCGCGCGCGGGGCGGATCAGCGCGGAGCCGGCCAGCGCGCCGCTGGCGGCCGTGGCGATGAGATGGCGGCGCGAGATGGGCATGATGGTGGTTCCTCCCCTTGATCGGTCAGCGCCGCCTTGCCCGGCGCGGGCTTATTCATTCCGGCGTCGAGGGCTATAAGAGAAGACCCGTCACGCGGTTCCCGCAAGGAGCCAGGATGCACCCGACCCGTCGCCGCGCGTTTGCCGTCCTTCTCGGGCTCGGTATCCCGCCATCGGCCGGCGCCGGCGAGCATATCGGCGCCGCCGAGGTGCGCGCGATGGTCGCCGCCGCGCCGGCCGGTGGGGTCGATCTGTCGGGCAAGGATTTGTCGGGCGACGATCTCACCGGGCTTGACCTCTCCGGCGCCAGGCTGATCGGGACCGATCTCTCCGGCGCCAATCTGCACGGCGTCAAGCTGGTGGGTGCCGACCTCACGGGTGCCAATCTGAGCCGCGCGGACCTCACCTTCGCCTGGTTCATCCGCGCCAAATTCGACCACGCCAACCTGAGCGGCGCCACATTGCAAACCGTGGTGACATCCACCGGGATGGAGAACACGCCGGAGCAGGCGGCGAGCTTCGTCGGCGCCAATCTGTCGGACGCCAAGATCACCGTGCATTTCAGCTTCGACGACATGCGGGGCGCCAATTTCTCGCACGCCGACATGACGGTGGTGATGGCCAATCAGTCGATGGGCCTGCTGCGCACCGAGTTCGTCGCGGCCAATCTCGACGGCGCGAATTTTTCCGGTGCGGGGCTGGGTCACGTCACCTTCCGCTTCGCCAAGCTGCGCGGTGCCGATTTCCGGGGCGCCGACCTCAGCGACGCCGACTTCACCGGCGCCTATCTCGACAACGCCGATTTCACCGGCGCGAAAACGTCGCGCGCGAACTTCGAGAGCGCGACCGTGAGCGGCGTGAAGGGGCTCGATCAGACCCGCTAGCGGGCCGCTGCGCACGTTGCACTTCGTCGCACTTCGTAAGCGGGGAGGGGGCGCGGCGAGAGCGCTTCGGCCCTAGCTTCCACGCATCGACCACAACGGAGGTTTCCCGATGCCTAGATGGCTCATGGCGGGCGTGACGGCGGTGCTTCTCGCGGGGGGCGGCGTCGCGGCGACGCAGAGCGCGCGCTCCCAGCCGGCGCCGCCGCCAATGCGCGACGAGGCGGCTCCGCCGCCACCACACGGTCCCGGGCCGCGCGGCCCCGGCATGGAGGGGATGCCCGGCGGCATGATGGGCGGGATGTCCGGGGGGATGATGGAGCATCACCCCGGCGGGCCGCACGAGCACGCCGAAATGATGCGCCGGATGCGCACCTTCTCGCTGCTGTGGACCGCGCCCGACCGCAACCTGAGCGGCGCCGATGTGCAGAAGATCGTCGAGGGCTTCCTGCTCTGGCACGGCAATCACACGTGGAAAGTGACCAACGTGCAGGAGCAGGGCGATCGTATCTCCTTCTCCCTCGCCACCCCCGACGGCGGCACCATCGCCAGCTTCACGATGGACCGCCACACCGGGCGGATCGAGCGCACCGGCTGATGCTCAGAGCGGATCCGACATGACGCCGAACAACGGGTGGTGCACCGCGAGCAGCACCACCCAGAGCGCGGGGCCGCCGGCCCACACCGGCCAGCCGATCTCGCGCAGGTCCAGCCGGTTCCGCCCTTGGGCAATCGCCGCGAAGGGCAAGATCGAGCTCGCGCCGGCGATGCCCGCCCATCTTGCGGGATCGCGCCGCTTGAGCTTGCCGTCGATCGACGGCATCCCGGCGAGCGCGGTAATCAGGAACGCCCCGAAGAAGATGATCGCGGCGGTATCGCCATTGCCGATGACATGCACCGCCGCCCAGATAGCGAAGGACCACAGCATCGGATGACGCGTGATCCGCTGCACGCCCACGACGCCGCGCTGGGCCTCGCGCTCGCCGCCCAGCATGGTGGGATTCGGCGTGGTGAGCGAGCCGACGAACAGCATGAACGCCGGCAGCATCGCCAGCACGAGCAGCCAGCGCAACCAGTCCGGTGCGAACCACAGCGGCGCCGTGTCGGCACGATTGAAGCTCACGATGAGAAACACGAGTGCGGCGATGGAAAGCAGCGAGAACCGGATGCGAAAGCCGCGCTCCCCCACGCGGCCGGCGACGGCTTCACGCACCCCGGAGCCTGCGATGCCGAGATGCACGCCGATCCAGATCAGTGCCGCCCAGATCAGCATCGGCTCTCCCATTCTTCTCCCTCTCCCCTTGCGCGAGAGGGCCGGGGTGAGGGGGCTGCCGCCCGTATAAACTTCCACTCGGTCCGCGCGCCGCACCCTCTCACCCAACCCTCTTCCAAAGGGAGAGGGCGGTTTTCAGCTCAGTAGCTGACGGCCCCCTCCAGCGCCGGAACCCATTTGCCGTTCCGCACCTGCACGAGGAAGCTGTCGTTCGATCCCTGCCGCTTGTGCGGGCCGAAGCTCATCTTGGGCGAACCGAAAATATCCTCGTAGCTGGTGATGCTCTCCATCCCGGTGATGAAGCTGTCGAGGGTCAGGTCGCGTCCGGCGCGCTGCAACCCGTCGATTAGCAGGTTGGCTGCGGTCCAGCCCACCTGCGCGGCGAAGTTCGGGTCGTGGCCGAAACTGGCCTTGAAGTTCTTCACGAACTCCTGCACCGCCGGGCGGGGATCGTTCGCTCCGACGAACAGGATGGGCGTCACCCCGTAGATCCCCTCGTTGGCGTTGCCCGGCACCTCTGCCACGGCGCTGTCGTAGACCGCGGCCGAGCCGAGCATATCGGGCTTCCAGCCGATCTTGCGCGCCGCCGCGACGATCTGGTTGGTGTCGCGCGTAATGGTGCCGAGGGCGACGAGATCGCAGTTGGCGTCGCGCAGCTTGGCGACCGAGGCGGTGAAGTCCATGTCGGTCGGCTTGTGCGTGGTCTCGGCGATCAGCGACAGGTTGGAGGCTTTGAGCTGTGCCCGCACCCCGTCCATCACGTCGCGGCCAAAATCGGTGTCCTGGTACATCGCGCAGACGCGCGTCTTGCCCTTCTGCTCGACGAAGTATTTCACGCCGGCGCGGAGCTGGTCGTAGTAGCTCGCCGCGAGACCGAACTTCAGGCGATGGAACGGCTCGTACATCGAGCGCGCCGAGGTCAGCGGGAACATGTTGGGCACGCCCTTCTCGAGCTGCTCAGGCATGGTCGCGTTGTTCATCGGCGTGCCGCCGTTAGCAATCATCAGGAATACGTGGTCGCGGTTGATGAGCTTGTTCGCCGCCTGCACCGAGCGTGGCACCTGATACTGATTGTCCTCGACGATATACTTGATCTTGCGGCCGTTGATGCCGCCCTTGGCATTCTGCGCGTCGAACGCCATGCGGATCGCGTCGGAGTTGTTCACCCCCCACATCGCGGTCACGCCCGACAGGTCGGTGTAGGTGCCGACAACGATCTCGCTGTCCGTCACGCCGCGCGTCGGCTCGGTCGCTCGCGCCACGCTGGCCGTGGCAAGAACGGTGGCACACAGCAGCAGGCCCTTGAGCGCGCGCCTGCGAAAGAGAAGACGAGGTGTCGCCATCACGTATCGCTCCCTGTCGCGGCCGGGACCATGCCCGGTCGTCGTATTGCGTGGATCGGTGCGGGCAACGGCCCGCGGGGCGCGGCACAGGAGCCAGCGGCAAGGGCGATCAGGCGTCAGGCAGAGTGACGGGCGCTGGCTCGCAGCATCGCGGACCCAGGTTAGCGCATGGCAGAGCTGCAATTCCACCAATCATTCGGCAGCCGGGAGCCGGAGAGGCCACATCGTCCGCGCAACACTGTGGCCCCCGCGCAACAGTAACTAAGCAGATTCCGGCGCGGCCATGTGGCGCGGCTGCAAGGTTGATGACAGTGCGCCCTGCGATCTCATAGATTCCGCGTATCGGTCCGGGCACGGACCGGGGGGGAGGGAAGCTTGTCCAAAACCGGTTCGCCCGTTTGGTGACGATCCGGCGGTGGCACAAGCCCGGCCTGATCCTGGTCGTGAGCAACGAAACCAAAAGGATACCGACATGAAGCTGGCAAGGACTTTGGGCGTTCTGATCGCCTCGGCGGCGATGGCGAGCGCATCCGTCCCGGCAGTCTACGCTCAGGGCGAGAGCGGCGGTGGCGGCGGCGTCTATGGCGGCGGCAGCGTCGGCGCGACCTGGATGCGGGCCGGCATGGCGCCGCGCAAGGCCGGCACCGAGAACTGCCCCGGCGTGATGTGGGACATCGTCCGCTCCGCCGGTCCTGACAAGAACACTATCGTCCTGAGCGGGCCGGTCTGGAACCTGGACGGCAGCGGCACCAGCATGGCCAAGGGTGAGGCGCATCCGGACGGCAGCTTCTCGATGACCCTCACCTCGATCCAGGGCAATGGTCCCGCCGGCCAGGTGACTGGCTCGCGGAACAAAAACGGCGTCGGTCACGCTACGCTGGCCGGCTCCGGCACCTGCAACAACATGACCATCCCCCTCAAGGCGGGCCAGACCTCGTCCAAGGGCTGACCGCAGCCCTTCTCCCTCTCCCCCCTTCTGGGGGAGAGGGCCGGGGTGAGGGGGCTCGACCGCTCCCGACTAATACCCCAGCGGGTGATCCACCGCGGCCACCCACTTGCCGTTCTTCACCACCGCGAGCTGCGCCTGCGACGAGCCGTGATGCTGCGTGGCACTCAAGGTCAGCGGCGGCGAGCCGAAGATGTCGTGGTAGTCCTTGATGCTCTCCATCCCCTTGATGAAGCTGTCGAGCGTCAGGTCGCGCCCGGCGCGGTCGAGCGCCAGCAAGGTGATCTGCGCCGCGCTGTAGCCCATCTCGCCCAGGAAATTCGGCGCGATGCCGAAGCGCGCCTTGTACTTGCGGGAGAATTCTTGCACCGCCGGGCGCGGGTCGTCGGGATAGGCGATCAGTGACGGCGTCACCGCGTAATAGCCCTCGCCGATGCCGCCCGGCGCTTCCGCCACCGCCGTGTCGTAGGAGGCGAACTGGCCGAGGAAGGTGACGTCCTCCCAGCCCATCTTGTGCGCCGTCGACAGGATCAGCGTGGTGTCGCGGACGATCGTGCCGGTGGCGATCAGGTCGCACTTCGCTTCGCGCAGCCGCTGCAGGTAGGCGGTGAAATCGGTGTCGGTCGGCTTGTGCGCGGTCTCGCCGGCGAGCTCCATGTGCATCGCCTTGGTCTGCTCGACCACGCCGGCCAGCACGTCCCTGCCGAAATCGGTGTCCTGATACATCGCGCAGATGCGCTTCTTGCCCTTCTGCTCGACGAAGTATTTCACGCCCGCGCGCATCTGGTCGTAGTACGAGGCGAACTGCCCGAATTTCAGCCGGTTGAACGGCTCGTACATCGAGCGCGCGGCGGTGAGCGGGAACACGTTGGGCACGCCGTGCTCGAGCTGGGTCGGCATGTTGGCGTTGTTCATCGGCGTGCCGCCGTTGTTCACCATGACGAACACGTTGTCGCGGTTCAGCATCTTGTTCATCGCCTGCACCGCGCGCGGCACCTGGTACTGATTGTCCTCGACGATGTACTTGATCTTGCGGCCGTGGACGCCGCCCTTCTCGTTCGCCTCGTCGAACGCCATGCGGATGGCCTGGCTATTGTTGACGCCCTGGATCGCGGTCACGCCGGACAGGTCGGTGATGGTGCCGATAACGATCTCGGTGTCGGTGACGCCACGCACCGGGTCGGCGGCGCGCGCCCCGGTGACGAGCGCCGTGCCGCAGATCGCGGCGAGCAGGAGGGTCTTCAGCGCGGACCGGCGGGCGCTGGGTGGCTGGGTCGGCATCCTCGGAATTCTCCCTTCGCCGGACGTTGCCGGCGTTTTTGCTTGTACGCACGGGCGGCGCCCGCGCCCCTTGAGGCTAGCCCGCCCGGGCGTCAACGCAAATCCCTGGCGGCGCGCCGAGCGGATGGAGTGGGTTGGATACCGAAACGGAAAGAAGGGCCATGCCCAAGGAAATCGATTTCGAGGTCGATCTGGGGGACCTCGACCGGACGCCGTGCAGCCACGACAGATGCCCCAGGCGGGCGAGCCTCGCCGGCCTCGTGACGATAGACCTCGAACCCGGCGGCACCGGCGCGTGTCTCGTGCCGGACTGCCCGCGGCAGAACAAGATGTCCTGACAATGCCGAACTTCCGGCTGGCGGATGAGCCCGGCTTCGAGGGCCGCTTCGAGGTCGTTGCCGAGGCCGCGCTCGCGCCCACCCCCGATGAGGGCGACCCCGATACCGCCCTGGCCCGGCTCCGCTTCGCCGCGCGGGCCGACATCGTGGGGCGGCTGAGGCAACTCGCCGAAAGCTTCATCGCCGGGCGAATGGCGCCCGAACAGGAGGTGCTCGCCACCTACGTCATCCAGGGGCGCTGGCAAGCCGCCGTCGCTCAGGTTAATCAGACGCCCTTTGTCGTGGAGGAGCTGGCCGGGCGGGGGCCGTGATCCAGTCCGGCGCGCACGCCTTGGCGCGCGATCTCAGGATCATCGTGTTCGATCTGCCGATCGGCACAGAGAAGCTGGGCTTCAAGGTCGACGTCGACCGCACGCTGACCATCATCAAGGTGGTTCTGCGCGACACCGCGGCGCATTGGCGATCCCGCGCGCAGGTTGCCGCCGAGGAGCGTCGCCGGGCCAACTACATTCACCAGCTTGACGGCATCGCCCGTGTCGGGCTGCAGGGCAGGGAAGTGTCGCTGACCACGATGGCCAAGCAGTCGCTGCTGTCCCTGCAGGAGGAGTTCGTCGCGATGAAGGCGGGATCGGTGAAAACCGCTACCTCCGCCGTCTCGGATGGCGCTGCCTGCTCGCCGCCGCGCTATCGGTCATTGGCTACGTGCTGTGTCGCACCGCCGATCCGTCTGCCTGGCCGGTGCCCTACGCCTTCCGCAACTTTTTCCTGCTCACCGCCGGCACCGCTGTCGGCACCTGGATCTCGTTCTCGCTTCGTCGGGTGATCCTGACGTTCCTCGACCTCGCCGCCATCGAG
Organism: Acetobacteraceae bacterium; assembly: GCA_035475015.1. Lineage (GTDB taxonomy): Bacteria > Pseudomonadota > Alphaproteobacteria > Acetobacterales > Acetobacteraceae > JAFKFI01. The sequence goes on along the minus strand of DATIMU010000358.1, from coordinate 1,356 downwards.
GAGGACCAGATGGACCCGACCAACCGGGTGCTGTTCATCATCGGCCTGGCGAGCGCGGTCGGCCTGCTGTTCTGGGCCGGAGCCGTCAGCGTCGGGATGGGCGGCTTCGAGAGCAACATCGCCCGGCACGGCGCCTGGGCGGTGCTGATCGGCCTGTTGCTCAGCATCGCGGAGCGGACGATGGCGACCGCCGTCTCCAAGCGCGCGACCGACTTCGCCGGCGCGATCGGCGGCAAGTAGCGGCGGCCGGCGCCGCGCACTAGGTTTGCCTGGTCAACGTCGGAGCAAGCCATGCCGATCCCCACCCGTGCCGCCGACCGCGCCGCCGAGTTCTGCGCGCGATATGGCCTGCGTGCGCCGATCCTGCAGGCGCCGATGGCGAGTAGCTGTCCTCCGCCGCTGGCCGCCGCCGTGGCCAACGCGGGCGGCATGGGCGCGCTCGGCGCGCTGACCAGCGATCCCGCCGCGATCGCTACCTGGGTCGCTGCGTTCCGCGCTCAGAGCAACGGCGCGTTCCAGATCAATCTATGGGTTCCCGACCCGCCGCCGGCGCGCAATCCGGCGGCCGAGGCGCGGGTGCGCGGTTTCCTCGGCCAATGGGGGCCGCCGGTCCCGGAGACCGCCGGTGACGCCGTGCCGCTCGACTTCGCTGTTCAGTGCGAGGCGCTGCTCGCCGCCGCGCCGCCGGTGGTGTCCTCCATCATGGGCCTGTTCCCGCCGGAATTCGCGGCCACCCTGGGGAATCGCGGTATCGCCTGGTTCGCGTGCGCCACGACGCTCACCGAAGCGTTGGCCGCCGAGCGCGCCGGCGCCGCCGCGATCGTCGCCCAGGGTTTCGAGGCCGGCGGCCATCGCGGCGCGTTCGACGCCGCCGCCGCCGAGAGCCAGGGCGTCGGCCTGTTCGCCCTGCTGCCCCGTCTCGCCGACCGCCTCTCGGTGCCGATCATCGCGACCGGCGGGATCGCCGACGGGCGCGGCGTCGCGGCGGCGCTGACCCTCGGCGCGAGCGCCGTGCAGCTCGGCACCGCGTTCCTGCGCTGCCCCGAGACCGGGACGAATCCGGCCTGGGCCAACGCGCTCGCGGATCTGGAGCCCGAGGCCACCGTCCCGACGCGCGCCTTCTCGGGCCGGCTCGGTCGCGCCGTCGCCACCGACTACGCCCGCGCTGCCGCCGGCCCCGCCGCACCACCGCCCGCGTTCTACCCGGTGCAGCGCGGCCTCACCGCACCGATGCGCCAAGCGGCGGCCAAGGCCGGCGACGTGCAGCGGATGCAGGCCTGGGCCGGCCAATCGGCGGCTCTCGCCCGCGCCGAGCCGGCCGGCGAGATGGTCGCGCGGGTCTGGGCGGAGGCGCGG
>DATIMU010000357.1:0-7017 GCA_035475015.1 Acetobacteraceae bacterium | reverse complement strand
GGACTGACGCCGCTGCTGGTCTCCGAGGTGCTGCACCTCCTTGCGGCCGGCATCTGGCTGGGCGGGTTGCTGCCGCTGCTGATCGCGGTACGCGATGCGCCGCTCGGCGAGGCCATCGCCGCATCGCGCCGTTTCTCGCGCGTTGCCACCGCTGCCGTCCTGGTACTGGCGGCGACGGCGCTGTGGCAGGCGTGGGAGCTAACCGGCGGCTGGGCAGGGCTCGCCGGCAGCGGGTTCGGCTGGATGGAACTGGTAAAGATCCTCCTGTTCCTCGCCCTGCTGGTCTGCGCCGGGCTCAATCGGTTCCGCTTCACCCCGTTGCTTTCCGGAGCCGAACCGGCGGGGGCGCGGCGGGCGCTGGGGCGCAGCATCGCCGTGGAGACCGCGTTCGGGCTGTTGATCGTGTTCGCCGCCACGGTGCTGACCAGCCTGCCGCCCGGAATGCACGTCCAGCCGGTCTGGCCGTTCCCGATGCGACCGAGCCTCGCCATCGTGGACGCCGATCCGGGCTTTCGCCGCGAGGTGGCCGACGCCGTTCTGGCGGTGCTCGGCGCGCTGGCGCTGGTCGGGCTCGGGATCGTGGTGCGGTGGATACGCTGGATCGCGTGGCTCGCGGCGATGGTGATCGCCTGGTTCGCGCTGCCGCATTTCGATCTGCTGTTCGTCGAGGCGTATCCCACCAGCTTCTATCATTCCCCGACCGGCTTCGCCGCGACCGCCATCGCCGACGGGGCGGCGCTCTATCCGCAGCATTGCGCCGCCTGCCACGGGGCGGAGGGTCGCGGCGACGGCCCGACCGCCAAGGGACTGCGCATCCCGCCCGCCGATCTCACCGCCGAGCACCTCTGGGCGCATAGCGACGGGGAGCTGTTCTGGTGGCTGTCGCACGGCATCGTCTCGGCGGAGGGCGAGGTGGCGATGCCGGGCTTTTCGGGCGCGCTGTCGGATCGGCAGATCTGGCACCTGATCGACTACGTCCGAGCCAACAACGCGGGCCTCACGGAGCGCACCACCGGCGCCTGGACGCCCGCCGTGCAGGCGCCCGGCGTGACCGGGACTTGTGCCGGTGGCCGGAGCTTGACGCTCGCCCAATTGCGCGGCCAGGTGGTGCGCGTGGTGTTCGGCGCGAGCGTGCCGCCCGCCCTGCCGTCCGACGCGAGGGCCGCGACGATTGTCCTGCCGCAGGCGGACGCACCGACGCCGCCGGATAGTTGCGTCGTGCACGATCCCGCCGCTTCCCGGGCCTATGCGATCGTCACGGGGTGGCGTGAGCGGCCGCCGGCGGGTACGGAAATCCTGATCGACGCGAACGGCTGGTTGCGCGCCGTCCTCGCTCCGAGAGAGGAGGGCGATGGCGCGGCCGAGATCAGGCGCATCGCCGCCACGCCCCTGCCGCCGGAAGCCGGCGGCATGGAGCACATGCATCATCATTGAGGCTCGACACCGTTCCTCGCCGGGCGGCACCATCCGCCCGGGGAACGAGGGAATGGCGGGTCGGTGACAGGCGTCGTGGCATGGCTGGACCGGATCGACCCCGGCACGCATCGGCGCATCAAGGGGCTGCGGCTGGTCACCGCGTTCGGCATCGCGTGGCTCGCGGGCACGCAACAGGGGGAGGCACTGGCGCTCACGGGGGGCGCCTCGCTCGGCGCGCTGGCCGCCGGCTTCGCCTTGTGGGCCAGCGTCTCCGAGGCACGTACGACGCGCGGTGCGTCCAGCCGCGACCTGGCGCTGCTGGTCCTCGCCGCCGTGATCGGCGCCGCCATGATGATCGTGCTGTCGCCGATGCTGGCGATGACGGGGCGCGCGGGCCCTGAGCTGACGCTGGTTACTGGAGCGTTCCTCGTCGGCTACCTGCGGCGCTACGGCGTGCTCGGCGCGGGTGTCGGATCGCAAATCTTTATCGGCCAACTGCTCGCCTATGGCGCCGGATCGACGGCGGCGGACCTTCCGGCGGTCGGAATCGCCGGAATGATCGCGGCCGTCGCCGCCATCGTGCCGCGCCTGTTGAGCGGCCCGGCCGAGCATCCCGTGCTTGCGGCCCCCTCGACCCCGACGCCCGCCGCCCTTCGTGCGCCGGAACTGCGGATGGGGCTGCAGGCAGCGGCGGCGGCGCTGGTGATCGTGCTCCTCAACGACGCGATCGGCTTGCAGGAATCCGCCTGGGCGATCGCCGCCTGCACCTACGTCATAGCTGGAAGCACGTCCGGCACGATCCAGCGGGTGCTGCGGCGCATCGCCGGCACGGCGGTCGGCGTGCCGCTCGGCCTGGCCTGCCTGCCGATTGCGACGCACTGGCCGTTGCTCGTGTGGATCGCTGCCGCCTTGGCGATGGTCGTCTACGCCGTCGCCCTGCCCGAGCGCTACGACATCGCGTGCGGCGCCTATGCCTTCGCGCTCATCGTGACGATGGCGGCGGGCGGCGACAGCTCGGTCGGCCTGCTCGTCTCGCGCGCCTGGGAGACGCTGATCGGCGGCGCGCTCGGCCTCGTGACGGCCTTGCTGCTGCTGCCGATCCGCGCGCCGCGACCACTCTAGCGACCCGTCGGGCCGACCTGGACCAGCGTGTCGTTGAAGCAGGCGCCTTCCGACAGATCTGCTCGCATGTCGGCCGAGGCGAGAGCGGAAATGGTCTGCCTGGTCGGGCTGGTGGCGATCCAGGCGCCCTTCTCGCTGGCGACCACGCCGGGCCGCACGGCATCGGTGATGGTGAGCGGCAGGACCACCTCGCCCAATTCGTTCCAGATTCGCACGTCCGCGCCGTGCTGGAGCCCGCGAAGCTCGGCGTCGGCCGGGTGCATCATCAGGCGCGGCGTGCGTTGCGAGGGCGGCAGGCTGCCGAGCGACGAGGAAATGCGCCGGTCGGACGCCGGAGAGATCAGCATCAGCGGGTAGGTGGGCTCGCGCTCGCGCCATTGCGGCAGGAGGGCGTCGGCGCCCCAGCGCGCGGCGAGCGTCTCCGACCGCAGCTCGATCTTGCCCGAGGGCGTCGCGGGAAAGACATTCTCGAACAGCACCATCGGCGCGCCGTCGGGGCCGGTCATGGGCGTTGCCCGGTCGGTCGGGATCTGGCTGGGGCGGAGGCCGCCGAGGCGCGGGTCCGCCGGATCGACGGCGTCGTCCATGAGCTCGGCGTCGGTCGCGGCGAAGCAGGGCTCGTCGAAGCCGAAGCGCGTGGCGAGGCGGCGGAAGATCTCCGTGTTCGGCAGCGATTCGCCAATGGGCGGGATCACCGGCTCGGCGCGTTGCAGCCAGTGATGGCCGTAGGCGGGATAGAGGTCGGCGCACTCGAAATTTGTCGCGGCCGGCAGCACCACGTCGCAATAGGCCATGCTCTCGGTCATCGTCGTCTCGATGCCGACCGCGAACACGTCCTCGCGCGACAGCCCGCGCCGCATCCGGTTCTGGTCGGGATGCACCACCGCCGGATTGTGGTTGTAGATGAACACCGCGCGCAGCGGCGGGCCCGCGATGTCGTCCTCGGCGAGGTGGCGTCCCATGTCAACGAGGTTGATGGTCCGCGTGCCCTCGGGGGTGAAATCCGACCGCTGCAGCTTTCCCGTGGTCTTGGCAAAGGCGTTGCCGGCGCCGAGCACGATGCCGCTGCCATTGCCGAGCTTGCCGAGCAGCGCCGGCAGCGCGATGGCGCCGCGAATGCCGCTGCCGCCGTTGCGCCCGCGCTCGATGCCGTTGCCCGGCGCCATGACCAGCGAGCCGTCCTCGCCCAGCCATTGCACGAAGGTAAGAATCTGCTCGGCGGGCAGCCCGCACGCCTCGGCGGCGCGCGCGGCCGGCCATTCGCGGGCGCGGGCCATGAAATCCTCGAAGCCCAGCACGTTCGCCGCGATGAAGGCGCCGTCGAGCTTGCCGGCGCGCTCGAGTTCGGCGGCGACCGACCAGGCGAGCAGGATGTCAGTGCCCGGCTTTGGCGCGAGGTGCAGGTCGGCCTGCTGCGCGATCTTGGTGCGCAGCGGATCGACCACGACCAGCCTGCCGCCCTTGCGCATCGCGCGGCGCACGCAGCGCACCAGGTGCAGGTTGGCGACCGTCGCGTTGTTGCCCCACACGACGTTCAGCGCGGCGTTCTCCGCGAATTCGGGCGGGCATCCCGCCACCGCGCCGTAGGTTCCCGCCCACGCCTCGCTTCGCACGCCGCCACACAGCGCGCGGCGGTAGAGCTGGCTGGCACCGAGCTTGTTGAAGAACCGGGAGGACATGCTGTCGCCGGCGAGGAAGCCGTGCGGGCCGGCATAGTTGAACGGCGTCACCGCCTGCGGCCCCCAGCGCCGCACCACGTCGCCGACGCGCCGGTGGATTTCCTCGAGTGCCGTGTCCCACGAAACTCGCTCGAACTGCCCTGAGCCCTTCGGCCCCGCGCGGCGCAGCGGATGCAGCACGCGCCCCGGTCCGTGCACCAGGCTGACCATGTCCTGTGCGACCTTGTTGCAGATCACCCCATCGGTGAACGGCGCCGCGCGGGAGCCGCGCACCTTGGCGATGCGCCCGTCCTCGACCGTCACGGTCAGGCTGCAGGTATCGGGGCAATCGTAGGTGCAGACGCCCGGGCGTTCATCGAGGGTCATGGCTGGTCTCCGGGTGGCCGGGGGAACGGCTAATAACACGGGGAGCGAGGAAGTGCAGCGCCTCCAGGCCAGCAAGGCTTGGAATTCCAGCCAAGATATAGCTTCATGGGTACTTCCGAAACGTAGCCGCGCCGGCACGATCGATTACCCGTTTCGTAGGGTCATTGCGAGCCGCCGCTCGGGCGGCGTGGCAATCCAGGGCGCCCGCCCGCCTGTGGGCCCGATGGATCGCCACGCGGGCTACGCCCCCTCGCGATGACTGAGATGAGCCGAGGTGCAGGGATTACGCTCTATGTGACCGCGGTCTTCACGCGGCGCGGCAGCACCATTCGCATCATTTCAATGCGGAGAGCACGGGATGGAGAACGAAGGCCTAATCGGGAATGATGCCGCCGTCGACGTTGAAGGACTGGCCGGTGATGTTGCGCGCGCCGGCCGAGGCGAGGAATACCGCCATCGCGGCAATGTCCTCGGGGTCGTTGGCGCGCTGCAGCGGGATGCCCTCGGCGCGGCGGCGGTCCATCTCCTCCATGGTGATGCCGGCCCGCTCGGCGCGGACCCGCAGGTTGGCGTCGGACAGCGCCGTGCGGGTGACGCCGGGGCAGATCGAGTTGACGTTGATGTTGTGCTTGCCGAGTTGCTGGGCGGCGGTCTTGGTCAGGCTAATGACGGCGCCCTTGCTTGCCGCGTACGCCGCGTTGGAGGTGCCGGCGTAGCCCTTCCCGGCGATCGAGGCGATGTTGATGATCCGCCCGCTGCGGCGCGGGATCATCTCGCGCGCGACCCGCTGCAAGCAGAAGAACACGCCTTTCGCGTTGACCCGATGGATGCGGTCCCAGTCGGCCTCGGTCAGTTCCATGATGTCGGCGCGTCGGGTCACGCCCGCGTTGTTCACCAGGATGTCGATCTGGCCGAATTCTTCCACGGCCTGCCGCACCATGCGGTCGATGTGCTGCAGGTCGCCGACATCGGCCTGCACGGCGAGGCTGCGGCGCTGGGTCTCCGTGATCGCGCGCGCCGTGGCCTGGGCGTTCTCGCCGTTGATGTCAGCGACGACGACGTGCGCGCCGGCGGCGGAGAGGGCGAGTGCCGAGGCACGGCCGATGCCCTGGCCGGCGCCCGTGACCAGCGCGACCTGATTGGCGAGTTCCATGCGACGCTTCCTCCCTAGTTGCGGGCCTACTTGTGCGGGTCGATCGGCGCGACGACGCCCTCGGCCGCCTCGATGACCTCGCCGGCGTCGAGGCACAGATCCTCGCGGAACCGCGCCGCCATGATCTGCACGCCGGGGCGCAGCCAGCCGTGATGCCCGACCGGCACGGCGAGCGCGGGCAGGCCGAGGAGCGGTGCGAGCAGGCTCACGCGGAGCGAATCCATGACCTTCGCCTGCCCTTCCCGCGTGGTGTCGAGATCGTGCGGCGGGGCGAGGTCGCCGAGCGTCGGCATGACCACCAGCGGGTAGTCGATCATGAAGGTGAGCCAGCGGTGCAGCAGCACGTCGCGCCGGACGAACGCGGCGAGCACGCCCGCCATGTCGGTGGGCGGCAGCATTTCGAGCCACAGGGACATCGAGGCGCGCGCCGCCGGCTCGCCGTGCTGTTTCATCAGCGGGGCGAGGACGCCGAGCACGTCCGTCGAGCCGATGCGGTGCCAGGTCTCGACCACCTCGTCCGGGTCGGGCGGCATGATCTCTTCGACGACATACCCGGCCGCCGCAAGATACAGGCCCGCCTGACGCACCGCCTGGACCTGCGCGGGATGGGTGGAGCCGCCGGGATTGTGCGGCATCAGCGCGACCTTGATCGGGCGCGGCGCCGGCGGCCCGTTCAGGGCGACGTCCGCCCACCGTGTGTCGCGCGGGTCGCCCACCGCCATCGCGGCGAGTGCCAGGCGCGCATCCCGCACGCTGCGCGTCAGCGGCCCCTGCACCGACATGAGCTGCGCGCCGATCGGGCGGCCGCCCGGCGCGCTCGGGTTGAACGACGGGATACGGCCCAGGCTGACGCGCAGCCCGACCACGCCGTTGAAATAGGCGGGAATGCGCACCGACCCGCCGATGTCGTTGCCCTGACCGATCGGCCCGATGCCGGTCGCGACGGCCGCTCCGGCGCCGCCGCTGGAACCGCCGGCGGCGACGGTCGGGTCGAGCGCGTTCAGCGTGCGGCCGTGCAGCGCGTTGTCGGAGAAGATGCGCATGGAAAACGCCGGCGCGTTGGTGCGGCCGATGATGATGGCGCCGGCGCGCCGGAGATTGGCGATCACCGGACTGTCCTCGCGCGCGATTAGGTCGCGATAGGCCACGACGCCGTTATCGGTCGGGCAGCCGGCCTGATCGGTGTTCACCTTGGTCGTCACCGGGACGCCGTGCAGGAGGCCGAGCGTGTCGCCGCGCGCCCGCTTCCTGTCCGCCTCGCGTGCCGCTTCGAGGGCCTCG
>DATIMU010000356.1:0-5765 GCA_035475015.1 Acetobacteraceae bacterium | reverse complement strand
GAGGCCGGCGCGGCGGCGCGCCTCGCGGGCGTGGTCGATGCCCCAGGCGATCCGCTCCTCGTCCGCGCCTAGCGCGAACATCACGCGGTCGGCGTGGAGGGCGGCAATGGCGATCACCTTGGGGCCGCTCGCCGCCACCTCCACCGGCACCTTGGCACCGCGCTCGGCGATCCAGGCTATCCGGCTCGCCTCGGGCGCGTCGGCGAGTTCGAGCTCCGACATCGGCGGCGCGGTCTCGACGGGGAGGTCGATCTCCTCGAACGCCACCGCCTCGCCGCGCAGATAGGCCTGCAACTGCCGCAGATAGCGCTCGAACGAGGCGAGCCGCGCCGGCGCCCGGCCGATATGGGCAAGCGCGGAATCGCCCCGGCCGATGCCGAGCACGGCGCGGCCGCCCGAGAGCAGCTGGATGCTGGCGATCGACCCGGCGGTGACCGCCGCGTGTCGCGTGACGCTGTTCGTGACGCCGGTGCCGAGGCCAAGCCGCGTGGTCGCGGTCGCCGCCAGCGCCAGTGCCACGTACGGGTCGCCCGAGAGGTTCTGCGAGTCGACGACGAGGAGGCCGTCCCAGCCGGCCGCCTCCAGGTCGGCCGCGACACGCGCGGCCCGGCGCGGTCCGGCCACGCCCGTTGTCCAGATCTCCACGCTTGGCCCTCCCGACGGTCTGGCCGATCAGTGTAGCGGCGAGCTAGATTGCGGGGGAAGGAGACCCGATGCTCGCCACTAGCCCAGCCTTCAAGGAGAACGCTCGCCGCGCCCTCGCGGATGCCGGGTTGCAGAAAGCGCTCGCCCGCAGCGGGACGAGCTTCGTCGCGCGCCGCGCCGCTGCCGTCGCCGCCCTGCCCGAGTTCGAGCAGCTCCGCGAGATCGGCCGCGAGATCAAGAACCACACCCTCGCCAATCTCGACTTCTATCTGGAGGCCTACGAGGCGCGCGTGCTCGCCGCCGGCGGCAAAGTGCATTGGTGCGCCACCGCCGAGGAGGCGCGGGCGGCGGTGCTGCGCATCTGCCAGGACGCCGGCGCCCGCACCGTCACCAAGGGCAAGTCGATGATAAGCGAGGAGCTCGGCATCAACGAGCACCTGGAGCGCAACGGCATCACCCCGTTCGAGACTGACCTCGGCGAATACATCATCCAGCTCCGCCACGAAGCGCCGAGCCACATCATCGCACCCGCCTTCCACCTCAACCGCGAGGACTGGGAGGCAAGCTTCCGCAAATCCCACACCGACCTGCCAGCCGATCGGGTGTTCCACGAGCGGCGTGATATCCTGACCGAGGCGCGGAGCCGGCTGCGCGCCCGCTTCCTCGCCGCCGACGTGGGCATCACCGGGGCCAATTTCCTTATCGCCGAGACCGGCAGCTCGGTGATCGTCACGAACGAGGGCAACGGCGACCTCACGCAGACCTTGCCGCGCGTGCATATCGCGTTGGCCAGTATCGAGAAGGTGGCGCCGACCCTGGAGGACGCGACCAGCCTGCTCCGGCTGCTCGCCCGTTCGGCCACCGGCCAGGATCTGTCCGTCTATACGACGTTCAGCACCGGCGGGCGGCGGTCCGGCGACCTCGACGGGCCGGAGGAATACCACGTCGTGCTGGTCGACAACGGCCGCTCGGCGATGCTCGGCACCGAGTTCCAGGAGATGCTGCGCTGCATCCGCTGCGCCGCCTGCATGAACCACTGCCCGGTCTATGGCGCGGTGGGCGGGCACGCCTATGGCTGGGTCTATCCCGGCCCGATGGGAAGCGTGCTGACGCCCGCGCTGATCGGCGTCGACAAGGCGGGCAACCTGCCCAACGCCTCCACCTTCTGCGGCAAGTGCGAGAGCGTCTGCCCGGTGAAGATCCCGCTGCCCAAGATGATGCGCCACTGGCGCGAGCGCGAGTTCGAGCGCCATCTGACGCCCTCGACGATGCGGAGCAATCTCGGACTGTGGGCGTGGTTCGCCCGCCGCCCTGGCGCTTACCGGCTGGCGACCCGCGCCGCTGCCGCCCTGCTCGGGTTCTGGGGTCGCCGGCGCGGCCGCTTCACCTCGCTGCCGATGGCTGGCGGCTGGACCGGCGGGCGCGACCTGCCGGCGCCGGAGGGCGAGACCTTTTTTTCCCGATATGCCCGCGCCCAGCGCGAGCGGCGGCTGTAGTGTCCAAAGAGGAAATGCTCGGCGCGATCCGGCGCGGCCTGCGACGCGGTGCCTTGCCGGCGGATCAGGCGAGCCTGCTCGCGACACGGCTCGCCAGCCATCCCCGCCACCTGATCCCGGCACGCAGCCGCCTCCCGCGTCCGGCGCAGATCGACCTGTTCGTCGCCAATGTGGAGAAGGAGTTCGGCACCGTCGCCCGCGTGGCGGACCTCGCTTCGGTGCCGGGCGCGGTGGCGGACTACCTCGCGCAGCAGAACCTGCCCTCCGCCTTCGCCATGGCGCCGCATCCCGAACTGCGCTCGATCCCCTGGTCGGAGCGCCCGCTGCTGGTGATCCGCGAGGGCCGGGCGGAGGCGAGCGACACGGTGGCCCTGCAGCACGGTTTCGCCGGTGTCGCCGAGACCGGCACGCTGATGCTGCCCTCCGCCCCCGAGCGGCCGACCACGCTCAATCTGCTCGCCGAGACCGCGCTGGTGCTGCTGCGCGCGAGCCGCGTGGTGGGGCCGTACGAGGAGGCGTGGGATCTGCTGCGCGCCGATCGGGGCGAGGGAGACATGCCGCGCAACGTGATGCTCGTCACCGGCGTCTCGCGCTCGGCCGACATCGAGCAGACGTTGGAACTCGGCGCGCACGGGCCGCGCCGGCTGCACGTCCTGCTGGTCGAGGACGATCCCGACGCGCGATAAGCCGTCCCCATGACCCCAGCGCGTCGCACCCATCTCACCGAGACCGACCGCGCGGAATGGGCGCACTACGCGCGTCATGTCGTCCCGCTGCCCGGACGGGTCCGGCCGGAGATCCCGGTGGAGGCGCCGGCGAGTGCTGCGCCACGCTCCCGCCTGGCCGTGTCAAGCGCCCCCGTTTCGCCGCGCCGCGCCCCCGAAGCGGTCGCGATCGGGGCGCAGCCGCCGGGTGTCGACAAGGCGACCTGGCAGCGTTTCCGCACCGGCAAGCTCGTCGCCGCGCGGACGCTCGACCTGCATGGGCGGACGGCGCAGCGGGCGTATCACGCACTGGAGGCGTTCCTGCGCTCGGCCCACGGCGATCGGCTGCGCTGCGTCGAGGTCATCACTGGGCGCGGCACCGGCGAGGAGGGCGGCGTGCTGCGGCGGGAGTTGCCGCTGTGGCTCAACCTTGCCCAGCTCCGGCCGCTGGTCCTCGCCGCCGCGCATCCGCATCCGGCCAATCCCGGCTCGGTGCGGCTGCTGCTGCGGCGCGTGCGATGACGCCGTTCGGCGCGCGGCTGCGCGCACTCAGGGCGGACCGGGGCGTGACCTTGAAGCAGCTCGCGGCGCAGTTGCAGGTCTCGGCGGCGTATCTGTCGGCGCTGGAGCACGGCAAGCGCGGCGCCCCGAGCAGCGGCCTGGTGCATCAGGTCAACGAGTTCTTCGGCCTGATCTGGGACGACGCGGAGGAGATGGCGCGGCTGGCCCGCCTGTCGCACCCGCGCGTCACGGTGAACACCGCCGGCCTGTCGCCCGAGCAGACCGCGCTCGCCAACCGCATCGCGCACGCCATCCATCATCTGCCGCCCGAGACCGTGGCGGCGATGCACGCGCTGCTCGACACCGCGGCGCCGCACGCCAAGCCGCGCCTGCGGCGCACCGCGGGCAAGGGCAGGGCATTGCGCGCCTGAACGTGGACGCCGGCATGGTCCGCGCGAGCCGAAGATCATGCCGGGCGGAATGTTGTAGGCCAGTTCGTTTCAAGCGGGATCAACTGGGTCAGCCGCGCAGCTCCGTGAGTGTCATTGCGAGCGCAGCGCGGCAATCCATCGCGCGCATAAGCGGGCGGCCGCCCGGATCGCCGCGTCGCTGCGCTCCTCGCGACGACGTGGATGGCTCAAAGCTCCAAACCGTAGGGCGGAATTCATTCCGCCGCCTGACCAGGACGCTTGCGGATGACAAATCGCTGCGTGCCCTGCAACACCAGTTCGCGCCCCTGGTTGTGCACCGTGCTGGTGAGACCGACGACGCCGGTGGTCCGGCCAGGGGTGAGTTCGCTGATCTCCAGCGCCGGATAGACGGTGTCGCCGACGAACACCGGCTTGAGGAATTTGCTCGATTGTTCGAGGAAGCCGACGAGCGACTCCTCCGTGAGATAGGGAAACAGCCCGGCGCCGGGCGCGGTCTGGATCAGCGTCTGAAAGCCGTGCGCCAGCATGTGCGGCATTCCGCGCGCGCGGCAGTATTCCATGTCGTAGTGGACCGGATGGTTGTCGCCGCTGGCCGCCTGGAAGGCGAGGAATACTGCTTCTGTCATGGTGCGGCTCGGCAGCACGAAGCGCTCGCCCAGGGAAAAATCCTCGAACCAGCGTTGCGCCGGCACCATGCGGTGCGTGGCGGGATCGAACTCGGTCACAGCGCCCCCGCGCCACGCAAATCAAGAATCTCCGCGGGCGTGTAGCCGAGTTCGCCGAGTACGGCGTCGGTGTGCTCGCCGAGTGCGGGGACGTCGCCCATCACCGCCTCGAAATCGCCGAAGGTGAAAGGCGGCAGCAGGGCGCGGATCGGGCCGCCCGGCGTGTTCACCTCGCGCCAGCGGTCGCGGGCGGCGAGTTGCGGGTGGTCCCACACGTCCATCGGCTCGTTCAGGCGGCCATTGGCGATCCCAACGCGGTCGAGCAGCGCGATGACATCGGAGGAATTCATCGTGGTGAACAGCGCCTCGATGATCGCCGTCACCTCCGCGCGGTTCTCGACCCGCGCCTTGTTGCCGGCGAAGCGCGGATCGTCCACCAGTTCCGGCCGCCGCAGCACCTCGCGCGCGAAGGTCGCCCATTCGCGGTCGTTTTGCAGGCCGAAGATCACCTGCCCGTCGGCGGTGCGGTGCGCGCCGTACGGAGCGACCAGCGGATTGCTCGCCGCCTCGCGCACCCAGGGCGTTTTCCCATACGCGGCGCGATACATCGGATAGTGAATCCACTCTGCCAGCGCCTCCAGCATCGCGACCTTCACCGAGGCGCCGACACCCGCCCGCTCGCGGCGCAGCAGGGCGGCGAGGATGCCCTGATGCGCGTAGGTGCCGGTGCAGATGTCGGCCAGCGAGATGCCGACCCGCGCCGGCTGCTCGGGCGTGCCGGTGATGCTGATGACCCCGGATTCCGCCTGGATCAGCAGGTCGTAGGCCTTCTTCTGGGCGTACGGCCCGCTCTCGCCGTACCCGGAAATATCGCACACGACGAGGCGGGAATGCTTGCGCGACAGTGCCTCGTAGGACAGGCCGAGCCGCGCCGAGGCGCCCGGGGCCAGGTTCTGCACGACGACATCGGCGCGCGCGACCAGCCTCTGCAGCACGTCACCGGCCCGAGGGTGCTTCACGTCGAGGGTCAGGCTTTGCTTGCCGCGGTTGAGCCAGACGAAGTTGGTCGATTGCCCGTGCGCCGCCGCGTCGTAGCCGCGCGCGAAATCGCCCGTGCCGGGGCGCTCGACCTTGACCACGCTGGCCCCGAGGTCGGCCAGATGCCGGGTGCAGATCGGTCCCGCGACCGCGTGCTCCAGCGCCACCACGCGCATTCCTTCCAGCGGTCGCATTTTCCCTCCATCTTCGCTCGCCGTGTGGCCGCAGAGCAAAGCCTCCGGGCGCGCGCGTGTCAAAGCGCGGTGAGGCGTCGGAACGCGGGCC
>DATIMU010000355.1:0-4131 GCA_035475015.1 Acetobacteraceae bacterium | reverse complement strand
GAGGGATCATCACGTCCCGGAGACCCGCCCCATCGCGGCGACGGCGTCTCTGGACGAACCCGCCGGGCGATGCACCCCTCGCTCCGGCAGGCAGGGTAATACAGGACCGCGTTGGTCCTGTCAAGGACGCTGCCCTATCCGGGCCCGCCGCCCGCGCAGGACGGCCTTGCACTTTCGATATGCAGCCTTCTGCTCTCTCGGGATCACAGGGAGGCCGGGAGATGGCCGTCGGTGGAGGTCCGGGCGGGAATCGAACCCACATTCGCGGATTTGCAGTCCGCTGCATCACCACTCTGCCACCGGACCGTCCTAGGATGGGGCCGCTCCCGAAATCGGACCGGCTGCGGGGTTTATCAAGCGCTCTCGCCGCCCCGGTCAAGCCCGGGTTGGCGTCCTGGGGGCGGGCCATCTATAAGACGCGCTCTCCTTTCCGCGAGCCGAGTGCATGGACGCTGCCCTGTTCGACTTTGAAGACGCCAGGAACCGGATGGTGGACAGCCAGATCCGGCCCAACAAGGTGATCGACCCGCGCATCCTGCGCGCCATGCGCGAACTGCCGCGCGAGCGGTTCGTGCCGGCGCGGCTGCGATCGCTGGCCTATGCCGACGAGGATGTGCCGCTCGGCAACGGCCGTGCCCTGATGGAGCCGATGGTGCTGGCCCGGCTGATCCAGATGGCCGCCCCCGTCGCGGGCGAGCGCGCGCTGGTCGTCGGGGCCGGCTCGGGATACGGCGCCGCGGTGCTCGCGGCGTGTGGAGCCAATGTCACCGCGCTGGAGGAGGACGAGACCCTGCTCGGGCTGGCAAGACAGCTGCTCCCGGGGATCACGCCCGCCGTCACGATCGTCGAAGGCAAGCTCGCCTCCGGCTGCCCGCAGGGCGCTCCGTGGGACATCATCCTGATCGAGGGTGCCGTGCGCGACATCCCCGCGGCACTCGGACCACAGCTTCATCCCGTCGGGGGGCGGCTCGTCACCGTCCGCATCGGCCATGGCTCCAGCGGCAAGGCGGTGATCGCCGAGCCCACGCCGGCTGGCCTCAGGGCGCAGCCGGTGTTCGATTGCGCGACCCCCCTCATTCCAAGCCTGCTGCCCGAGCCCGGCTTCGTGTTCTGAGCCGTCCCGGCTGCCAAGAGTGAAGGGGCCATCCAGCAAAGCGTTGGCGTCCCGCCGGATCATGTGGCACATCTTGGACAATCAGCGGTTTGGCGGGCCTTGCTTGCGCGGCATTGCGCCACACCGGATCGGCGCCGACTGGACGGGAAAAGCGACGAATGGCTCTGCGTCAGGGATTGATCTTCGGCCTTAGCGCTGTGCTGGCGGGCGGCCCGGCTCTGGCACAACCGCCGCAGCCGAAGGCACCGCCGCCACCGCGGGCGACGCCGGCCGGGATGCGGGCCGCCGCGCGGCCGCCGGCGATGGGGCCGCGCACCCTGGCCGAGGCGCTGGCCGCCGCCTATTCCAACAACCCGACCCTGCAGGCGTCCCGCGCGCAACTGCGCGCGGTCGACGAGAACGTGCCGCAGGCGCTGGCCGGCTGGCGCCCGACCGTGGTGCTCAGCGGCACCGGCGGCGTCGGCGACGGCATGTCCAGAAGCTACATCACCACGCCGATCACCGATCCGATCACCGGCCAGACAGTCAATGGCGGCCGCACCAGCAACCAGCGCGCCGACCGCCTGCTCGGGACGGCGCAGGCGACGATCACCCAGCCGGTCTATAACGGCGGCCGCACGCGCGCCTCGACCAATCGGGCCGAAAGTCAGGTGATGGCGCAGCGCGGCCTGCTGATCGCGCAGGAACAGACGACGTTCATGGACACCGTGAACGCCTATGTCGGCGTGATCCAGGCGCAGCAGATCCTGGCGCTGAACATCAACAACGAGCAGGTGCTGAGCCGCCAGCTCCAGGCGACCAACGACCGGTTCCGGGTGGGCGAGATCACCCGCACGGACGTGGCGCAGGCCGAGGCGGCGCTGGCCGGCGCCACCGCGCAACGGCAGACCTCGGAGGGCAACGTCGCGACCGCGCGGGCGACCTATCAGCGTGTCGTCGGCTTCCTGCCGCCCGCCGATCTGGTGGAGCCGCAGCCGCTGAAGCTGCCGGTGCGCAACCAGCAGGACGCCAACACGCTGGCCGCGGCGAACAACCCGAACGTCGTGTCGGCCCAGTTCAACGACGCGGCGGCGCGGGATGCCGTCGATGTCGCGTACAGCAGCCTGATGCCGCAGGTCAGCCTGCAGGGCCAGGCGTTCCAGCAGAACAACGCCTCGCTGCCGCGCAACACCAACAACGGGGCGCAGCTCGTGGCGACCTTGTCGGTGCCGCTCTATCAGGGCGGGGCCGAGTATTCGGCGGTGCGCCAGGCGCGCCAGCAGGAACAGCAGACCCGCAAGCAGCTCGACGACGCGCGCCGGCAGGCGATCCAGCAGGCGACGCAGGCCTGGGAGACGCTGGTCGCCGCCCGTTCGACCGCCGAGAGCACGCGCTCGCAGATCCGCGCCAACGGCATCGCGCTGGAAGGCGTCGAGCGCGAGGCGATCGTCGGCAGCCGGACCACGCTCGACGTGCTGAACGCGCAACAGGCGCTGCTCAACTCGCAGGTCACGCTGGTGCAGAATCTGGCAAATCTGGTCACGGCGTCGTACACCGTCGCTTCGGCCATCGGGCGGCTGACGGCGCGCGACCTCAACCTGCCGGTGCCGATCTACGACGAGACGGCCTACTACAATGCCGTGCGGAACAAGTGGTTCGGGCTCGGCGACTATGCGACCGACCAGCCCGGCCGCTGAACCATCTGAAGCGGGCGAACGCCATCATGACTGCGCCAACCAACCCTCCTCCGGCCGGCGGCGATCCCTCGATGGAGGACATCCTCGCCTCCATCCGTCGCATTCTGAGCGAGGACGAGCCGCCTCCAGGGACGGAGAGCCCCGAGCCGGCCAGTCCTGAGAAGGCGACTTCCGAGAAAGCCGACCCCGAGAAGGCCAGTTCCGAAAGCGACCGCCCTGGAAAGGGCAGCAAGGGCCAGGACCCGGACGTCCTGGTTCTCGATCCCTCCATGATGGTCGAAGAGCCGACCCCTAACGCCCCGGTGGAGCAAGCGATGACTCAAGAGGCCCAGACCGAGCCGGCACGCACGCCCGAGCCGATCTCGCAGACGGTCAATTCGGACGCGCATGGCGGCGGGCTGGTGGCGCCGGAGGCCGCCGCCGCCGCCGCGTCCTCCGTCGGCACGCTGGTGCGGACGTTGACCGGGCGTTCGGCGCAGCTCCATCAGGGCGGCCCGACGCTTGAGGATCTGGTGCGCGACGAGCTCCGGCCGATCCTCAAGCAGTGGCTGGACGTGAACCTGCCGCCCCTGGTGGAGCGGCTGGTGCGTATCGAGATCGAGCGAGTGGTAGGCCGCGCGGACCTCTGATCCATCCGCCGCCGTCCTTCCGCCGCGGCGATCGTCTGACGCTGCCTCCGAGTTCATGCCCATGCTGAGCAAGACGTATACGCCTGCCGAGATCGAGCCCCGTCTGTACGAGGGCTGGGAGCGGGAGGGCGCGTTCGCCGCCCACCCGGAAGCCAACGCGGCGCCGTTCACCATCATGATCCCGCCGCCGAACGTGACCGGCAGCCTGCACATGGGTCACGCGCTGACCTTCACGATCCAGGACGTGCTGATCCGCTGGCGGCGGATGCAGGGGCGGGATGCGTTGTGGCAGCCCGGCTCCGACCACGCCGGGATCGCCACGCAGATGGTGGTGGAGCGGCTGCTCGCCGAGCAGGGGTCGTCGCGCCAGGCGCTCGGGCGCGAGGGCTTCGTCGAGCGCGTCTGGCAGTGGAAGGCGGAATCGGGCGGCACCATCACCCGCCAGCTGCGCCGGCTCGGTGCCTCGCTCGACTGGCCGCGCGAGCGGTTCACGATGGATGACGGCCTGTCGGCGGCGGTGCGCGAGGTGTTTGTTACCCTGCATCGCCAGGGGCTGATCTATCGCGATCGGCGGCTGGTGAACTGGGACCCGAAATTCCAGTCGGCGATCTCCGACCTCGAAGTCGAGAACGCCGAGGTGAAGGGCAGCCTGTGGTACATCCGCTATCCCGTAGCGGACCAGCCGGGCCGGTTCATCACGGTTGCCACCACG
>DATIMU010000354.1:0-10763 GCA_035475015.1 Acetobacteraceae bacterium | reverse complement strand
GATGGTCGTGGCGTATTCGACGTCGTAGAGCAGGTCGCGCCGATACAGCGCGGCGTCCTGCGACTGGTCGAGCGTGGCGCCGCCGACGTAGATCAGCCGGCCCTGCGTGCCATCGGGCAAGGCAATGAAGCGCAGCGATGCGAGGGCGGTGTCGATCGCGGCGGCAACCGTGTCGCGGACCGTGGGATCGCTGCACCAGCTGATGACGCTGAACCGTTGGCTCTGCCGGCGGATTTGCTTCAGCGAGGCAGCGTCCGCGACCACCCGGCCGATCACACCGTAAGCGCCGGGAAACGTGAGCGTGGTACCGGCGAGCTGCACCAGAAAATCGGCGCGCGCCTGGGCAGCGAGATTGGCGGCGACCACCGCCGGCGTATCGTTGGCCTGCGTGCGGTAGACATAGCTGTAGCCCATCGCGGCGATGCCGGCCAGCTGGTCGGGGTCCGCCGTGCCGCCGAACGTCACGGCGTTGCCGGCCACCGCGACGGTGAGCGTGGCGGGCAAGGGCGCGGCGAGCCAGTCGTCGCCATAGCGCGTCGTGTTGCGTGTCGCGCCGTCCAGCGGGAACACGGTGACATTGACCCGTCCGGCGCCGAGATCGGCGTCGAGCGCCAGCGGGTTGGGCCAGCCGCGGTAGACCCGACAAGGCTGACCGCAAACGCTGTCCGCGTCGACGCCCTGCGGATAGAGCGCGGCCGAGGCGAGTGCGACGAGCGCTGCCTCCACATCGGATTGATCGGCCATCAGGTGCTTGCCTGCTTGACGATGAGTCGCCACCCGAGATCGGTGATCTCGGCGGATATGATGACGCCGGTGCGGCCGAGATCGTCGGTCATCAGATCGGCCGGACGCAGCACGACACCATCAACCGCCGGGAGCAGCACGGTCCACGTCCCGGCGAGGGCGTCGCTAGGCAGGTTGGCACTCGGCCTGCTGCCGGCCGACGCGGTGAGCACGCTCCCCGGCCAGCCATTGAACAGGGGCGTTGCGGTGCTCAATGCGATCCCGCCATAAGCGTTGACACCGACGCCGTCGGGTGCTGCCGGACGGACGAATGAAATGGTCCGGTTGGTCTGCACGCAGAGCACGGGAAGCAGCGGCTGCTGCGCGGCGACGAACCAGGTGCCGCTGTGCTGCACGAGATAATCGCCCGGGCGGGTATAGGCAGCGTCGAACACGCCGAACCACAGCGCGTCGCCATAGCCGTTGGGACGGGCGAACTTGCCATCGGGTCCGGTGAACGCGGCGGGCAGACGCAGGAAGCGATTGGCGCGAGCGAGCGGATCGGAGAGGCCGCGCGGACGGTAGGCGTCCGTGCTCGCGCCGATCCGCCGCGCAGCGGTGCCGAGGCCGCGGCTGATCCGGTCTTGCAGACTGGCGGCGTCCATCAGACCACCAGCGTCAGGCCGGCATCGCCGAGCGCGGGGCCGGGCGGCAGGCCAAAGAAACCGCACAGCCGGCGGCGCATGTCGTCGAACAGCCGCTGACGGTCGCGCGGCTCATTCGGATTGCGCTCCCAGTTGGCGGCGGCGTTGGTGTCGAGATGCCCCGAGGCTTCCGAGATCGCGGCCTCCAGCGCCGACAGCGTGCCGAGCTGGCGGCGCACGACGACAAGCTCGGCGTCGGAGAGATTGTTCATGCGGTACTCGAGCGTTCCGTAGACCTGGTAGAAGCGCCAGGACTGGAACCCCGCCGCGCCCGCGCCATAGGCTGGATAGCCGCAGAAGCGACGGATGTCGGTCTTCTCCGCATCGGTGAAAGCCATGCCGAACCTCTTGTGGCGACGGTTGCGGGCGAAACCGCCGGGGCCGACGTGGCCCCGGCGCTATCCCTCGCTAGCCGATGTGCTCCAGCATCACCGCGCGCTTGTAAGCGGCGTTGCTGGAGGTCGAGACGGTGGTCGGGTTGGTCGTCGTGTCCGTCGGGGCGCAGAAGCCGCCGATCCAATACCAGGACTGGGCGATGATCTGCTGCAAGCGGTCGATCGGCTCGCGCGTGACCATCGCGATGCCGTCGACGACCGTGACGATGCTATCTTTCGGCGCCACGTCGTCGGCCGCCATGCCGGCGAAGTCGCCCTCGATCAGCGCGCCCTGGCCGCAGACGATCGGGCGCCGGACCAGCAAGCTTGACACCGTGGGATGGGTTTGGACGTAGGCTTTCGTGGTCGTAACGAAGCGCAGGCCGAGGAAGTCGTTGACCATGCCCTGACGGAACACCTCGTTGGCCGAAGTGGCGCCCTGGAACAGCTGGCGGAAATCGTTGTCGGCGAAGAGCTGGCGCGCGGAGATGGGATCGAGGTAGCAGTTGTACGCACCGCCGATCTCGGGCACCGCGTTGGCGCGGAGCTTAGCCACAGCGTCGAGCAGGCAGGAGATCGTCAGCGTATCGCCGGCGACAAGCTGGCTGGTGCTGGCGCGCTGCGACGGGCGGACGATGGCGGAGGCGCTGGCCGCGACCACCGCGTTGCCTACCGTGCCGTCCGCGACCGAGACGCTGGACGAAAAGGTCAGCACGCCCGACATGCCGCCGACGACCTTCGAGACGTTGGTCGCGTCCACGGCGACGCCGACCAGCGTGTAAGGGTTGCTGCCCACGGTGACGGTGAGCGTCGTGCCGGAGCCGACCGGGGTTTGCACGCCGTTGACGAAGGCTGTCTGAAAGCCGCGCACGTCGTCGACCGCGAGGTTCGGGCCCGCCGCGCCGAGGGTCGTAAGGACGCGCGTGTTGCCGCCGAAATAGGCGTTGAACAGCGCATTGCGGGCCAGTTCGTCGAGGCTGCGTGCCGCCTGCTCGCCGTTGACGTAGGCGTTCTGCAGGAACTGCGACGCGATGCCGACGCGGCTGGTGACCATGTTGAGGTCGGTGGTCGCGGCATAGTGGTTGATGGTCAAGGTGTACTGCTCGACACCCCAGTTGCCGGGGGTCAGGCCGTTGTCGAGATTGGTGTTGGTCGCCGGCGGTACCGGCGTGGTGACGGACGGCTTGAGGCCGGCGCGGGTCTTGGTGAGCGTCTCACCGATGCCGACGGCGATGTCCTCGCGATCCGCGCAGGCGCGGTAGCCGAGGCGGGAGGTGAGCGCCTGCTGGAACTCGCGGTCCAGGAAGCCCTGCTGGATGATCGGCTGCAGGGCGGTGGGGAAATTCTGGATACCCATACGGTGTGATTCCCGTGGTTAGAAGCGGCGTTTCAGGAGGTCCGCGCGCGCCGCGCGGTATTCGGTGTCGGTCATCTCCATCGCGCGCTTCTGGCGCGGTGGCTGGGCGGGCGGCGGCGTGGCGGGACTCGAGGAGGAGGCGCCGCCGAACAACCACGGCTTGTCGCGCTTGAGCTGCGCCACCATGGTGCCCACGCCCTCGACGTCGCCGTTGGCGTTCAGCTTGGCGACGGAGTGGTCCAGCAGCTTGAGGCCGTCGAGATCGACGATCCCGGCGCGCATCGCCTCAGCTTTCAACTCGGCGCGGATCAGCCGGGACTCGGCCTCCTTCTGGACCTGCCCGAGCTGCCATTCGAGTGCATCGGCGCGCGCGCGGAGTTCGGCGAGCCTGTCGTCCTGAGGAGATTCGATTTCAGTCGTCACGATTTCCTGTTCCTGCGGTCGGAGCCGATGCGCACAATCTCGGCGGGGACGTCTTCGATGTCGTAGGTGTCGGCGATGGATTTCACCGCGGTCTCACGCGAGATTTGGCCCGAGGCCGCCAGAGTGGCGAGCGTCTGGGCATCTTTCTGCCGATCGTCGGCGCTGAGCGGATACCAGCGCGGCCATTTCAGCGCGAGCCGCGCCGACGGATCGAGCGGACCGATCTCGCTACCAAGCACGCGCAGCCGATAAACCTGGGAAGCACGCAGGATCATGCGCGCAAGTTCGAGCAGCGCGCCCTCGCCGTAGCTCACGCGCAGATTGTCGGCGAGCCAGATCAGACCCTGGTTCATCAGTTCGAGTGCTCGCCCAGACTGTGCCGCCGTGAGTCGGTCGGCGCTGGCGCGGTTGCCGTGCACGCTTTCCAGCGCGAACTCACGCAACGTGCGGACATACTCGATGACTGCCGCCGAGGCGGTGCCGCCGATCTCCAGCAGCTTGGCGTCGCCCTTCTCGCTGACGACGAGCGCGTTGCCGGCACCCTTGACGATCTCGCTGTCGGTGGTGGCGGGCTCCTTTATGAGCAATGTCGGGTCGGAACTGTATTTGAGCCCGCGACCCGCTTGGCTGAGCTGATAGTCGATTTCGATCTGAGTCTCGATGGCCGCACGGAACGTGCAGGCGCCGTCTTTGGCGTCGCCGGTGGCGGAGAGGCCGGGCAGGTTGCGCACCCAGACCAGCGGCACGAAACCGAGGCCGTGATGCACCGTGCGGGCCTCGTCGATCTCGGGCACTTCGCTGGTGCCGGCGGGCCACGGGCGGAACCAGGTTTCGTCCTGGGCGTCCCAGCGGCGCATGAACCAGTATTCGCCGGAGGGATCGGCGAGCTCGTAGCCGTTGGCGATCAACTGCGCAGCCGCGACCTTGTACTTCTCCGTGACACTGACGAGCGTGTCGGGCGCCTCGGCGTCCCACGCCGGCGATAGGTACGTCGTGTCCAGTACGGCGAAGAACACGCGACCGCGCAGGACGCGCATCAGGATCGCCACGGAGCCGATGGCGCCGCGCATCGCAGCCTCGGTCATCACCTGGTTGAGGCGGGCTTCCTTGGCGATGTCCGCGAGGGTTGCGCGCGTATTGCGGTCGGCGCTGTCGATAGTGGGAAAATGGCCCTCGCTGAACAGCAGCGCGACGCTATCCTCCACCACGATGCGGCAGAGCGCGTAGCGCACCGATGGGCGGCGCGAGCGCAGCGGGATGTATTCGCCGCCAGCGCTGCGCTCCTCGTGGAACTGGTAGGGCAGTGCGTCGTACAGCGTGCCATCCAGCACACGACGCAACACATCCAGCGCGCGGGCGCGCGGCGGGTAATCCGCATCCCTGGGGATGAGGTCGCAGATGGTTTCAAACATGCGGAATCCCGGGAAGCCGGTGAAGAAGGGCGGAGCCCGCGCGGGCTATCTCGCCAGCAGCGGCACGGCGAGGCGGCGGGCGGGGTTGGCGGCGGCGCCGAGCAACATCGAGAAGGCGCGGGAGAGCGCGTCGACCTGGTCGTCCTTGCGGCCGTGCGGGAAATCCCTGAGCTCCTCGAGGAAGTTCTGGTTCCACGACGCGCGCAGGATCGCGAGGTTGCCCGTCTCCGCCTGCGCCGCGACCGGGTTGGCGCGACCGACCTTGCTGCCGACTTCTCGCGAGCTTGCGATCCGATGGCCGGCCAGCGCGGCGCCAAGCGCTGAGACGCTATTCTTGCCGCCGGCACCGGGGTCTTCCGGAAGGCCGATCGTCACCGCTTTGCCGTCCAGTTCGGCGGCGCGGGCGATGGCGTTCTGGACGGCGCCGAAACTGCCCCGCAGCCGCACGACATCGAGCACGACGAAACGGCCGGCGAGGTCGCGCTGCAGCTTGAGGCCGACCGTCCAATCCGGATCATTGCTGCCGTTCTCCCACGTCGCCGCGAGATCCCAGGCGCGAACGACGCGGCCGGAGCTCGCGGGAACCTCATCGAGGACGGCGATGTCGTTCACGCGGAACAGGGCGCCGGCCGGCGGCCGCGGGGTCTGCTGGAACAGCGCGGACCACACGCGATCCCCCACCGTGTCGCGCTTGCGGGCAAGCGCCGTGGCATCCTCCCACTCCGGCCAAAGCGGTGCACCCTCGGGACGTCCGAGTGGGTCATTGGTCTCGGCGAGGGCGGGAAGGCGGAGCAGGCGCCATTCGCCGGGGTTCTGAGCCAGAATTCGGCCGCCGAGATCATCCTCGTGCCAGCGCGTCATGATGAGTACGATCCGGCCGCCGGGCTTGAGGCGAGTGGCGAGATCGGCGCGGTACCAGTTCCAGACATTCTCACGGAAGGTCGGGCTGTCAGCCTCGGCGTAGGATTTCACCGGATCGTCGATAATGGCGAGGTCGGCGCGGCGGCCGGTGATCGGGCCGCGCACGCCGGCGGCGAAATAGGTGCCCCGCCCGGTGGTCTGCCAGCGAGCGGCGGCGCGGTTGTCGGCGGCGAGCCCGTAGCCGAGGTCGGCGGCGTGCTCGGCGACCATGTCGCGGACTTGGCGCCCGAAGTGCTCGGCGAGGTCGGCGGTGTGCGAGGCGGCGATGATGTTGCTGGCGGGGTGGCGGGTGAACCACCAAGCGGGGAACAGCACCGAGGCGTAGATGGATTTCGCCGATCCCGGCGGCATCAGCACCATCAGACGGTCGGCCTCGCCCCGGCTCAACGCCTCCAGTTCGGCGAGCAGCAGGCGATGGTGTGCGGCTGGCCTCAGCCCCTGCGGCTCGAGCGCGTGCTCGGCCCATTCGCCAAGGGTACGCTCGACCGGTACACGCGTGCGCCCCTGCCCCGCGTCGCTCAGCGGTTGGCGGGGTCGGCTCGGCATGGGAATTTTATCCGGGAGTTCGATGACTGCGCTGCGCACAGTTCGTCATCATGGCTGGATTTCTACGATTTTCTGGGGCGGGTGGGCAAGAGATTTTAGGAATTATTTCTGAGTTTCAGAGGCGGCTCGGCACGGCTGGTCCGATGGCGTGCTCCGGTGTTAGCGTCGGGCGACGAGGACGACGTCGAGAAACTACGAACCGGGAGTTGAGACATGTCGGACGCAGCGACGCGCGAGAAGTCGACCCTGATTAACCCCGAGACCGAGCTGGCGCACACCACGCCGGAGACTGCGCCGTTCGTGGCGGGGCGGCGGGACTTCTTCAAGTATCGCGACCTTGGCGTGACCAACGCGAGCCGGGGTCGGATGCGGGCACAGGTGACGGTCGCCACCGGCGAGATGAAGGACACTGGCTGGCACTATCATGTCTGCGACAGCCAATTCGTGTACGGAATCAAGGGCTGGGTCGATCTCGAGTTCGAGGACGGCCGCAAGATCCGGCTCAAGGCCGGCGAATCATTGTTCATCCCAGGCGGCCTGAAGCACAACGAGGTGGGCATGTCGTCCGATCTGGAGATCCTTGAGATTTCCGTTCCGGCCGACATGGGCACCAAGGTCTGCGAGCCGCCGGCTGGCATGAAGGGCTGACCCGGCGCTGCGTCGTCTAGCGACCTTGCTGCTACCACTGCTGCTGGCGGGATGCGGCATCGGCGAGTTGCCCGCGCGCGCCTCGAATACGATCGGCAGCGGCAAGGTGTTGGCGCTGGACGGGTTCGAGGGTCGCTGGGGCGGCACGGTGCATCCCAAGGATGCGTCCTGCGGGCCGGAGCGGCACGGCCTCATGCGAGTCGGGGATGGAAAGTTCGCATTCGATCCGTTCGGGTCGACGACGGTCATCAGCGGCACTGTCGAACAAGACAAGCTGAACGGCACTCTGACGCGGCCGGGCGGCGGGCATCAGACGCTGTCGATCAGTTTCACCGGGCAGGCGCGGCAGGATGCCGCGGGCAAGGAGACGATCGAGGGGACACTGACCTCCGGCCGCTGCACCTGGCAGGTGACGCTGGGACGGGCTTAGGGTGGATCGCTCGCCACGGCTCCCTCACCCCGAGACGTGGTCAGGCGCGGCGGCGCGTGAGGGCGAGGCCGCCCAGCCCGGCGAGCAGGATCAGGGCAGTTGCGGGTTCGGGCACGTTGAGGGCCTCGATGCTGCCGAACAGGCCATGCGCCTCGTCCTGCAGTCCTGCAGTGAAGTAGAGCGTGTTGGGGTTTCCTGCCCCCGCGCCGTCGCCGAGCGTCAGCGCCCACAGGTCGCCGAAATGCAGCGGGTTGAAGTGCGTGTCTCGCAGCACGCCGAGAAAGGCGCCGGTTGTCGCGTCGTAGGCGCTGATCGTGCCATCGCCGAAATTGCCTACCAACAGCGAGCCGGCAAAGCCGCCGAAGTTCGAGGGGGCAATCTCCAGGCCCCAGGGTGAGTTCAGATCGCCATTCGAGACCAGACGCCTCACGAAATTGCCGTTGAGATCGAACACGTCGACGAAGCCGTGCCCGTGGCCGGCCACGTCATCGTGCTTAGCGGCGTCCTGCAAGGCGAACGTGACGTAGAGCTGGCCGTTCAATACGCGCGCGTTGAACGGCGCATAGCCACTCGGCAGCGTGGTGTCGGTGAACGACTTCACAAGGCCGAAATCCTGATCGTACATTTCGACCTTGCCGGAACGGAAGTTCGCGGCGAAGAGGTGGGCACCGCCATTGTCGATGGCGAGCCCCTTGTAGACGGCCGAGGCAACGGGCGGGAATGCGATCGCGGCGGTCGTGCCGAGACCGGGGTTCCAGCCGGAGATTGCACCGTCCTCGGAGGCGAACAGGAAGACGGCAGGCGCGCCGTTGCTGAGCTTGAAACCGCCGGAAACCCCATTGAACACCTGGCCGGTCGGCGCGGAGGTGCCAGAGCCAGACGCCGGCGGGATCGTAACCACGAGGCTGCGCTTCATCCCGGCCCCATCGTAGAGCGTCGCCAGGCCAGTGCCGTTGTCGGAGACCCAGAATGGGCTGGTCGGACTGAAGGAGACGCCCCAGGGGTTGATGAGGTCAGGGTCGGTCGTGGCCGCCGGGACGAAGCCGTCCGAGACCAGGGAGGTTTCCTGGAATAGGATGACGGCGTGCGCGGGCGCGGCGGCGACACCGAGCAGGAGTGACGTGGCGGCCACGGTGCGGGACAGATAGGCGCGATTTGTGGTCACGACAAAGCCCTCCGCAGGTTTCGAGCACGCGGACGCATTCGCCAGTCAGATATTCCGCGGGGGTCACGGCTTTTTGTGCAGCGACAGAGCGAGCGGGAATAAAACGGCTGACCGCACGTCTGGCGGAGGAGCGGAACGGACAGGATGGCGGGACCCAGCGTGATGGCCGGCATGGAGGCCTGCATCCCGGCGCTCCGGCGCTATGCCTGGGCGCTGCTGCGCGATCGTCAGGAGGCGGACGATCTGGTGCATGACTGCCTGCTGCGTGCGCTGGACCGGCTGCACACGCGGCGCACAGACGCGGAGCTGCGCCCGTGGCTCTTCACCATCATGCACAATCTTTTCGTCAGCCGCACCCGCCGCGCCCGCGTGCGATCCGGCACCGAGCGGCTGGATGGCTGGCACGAGGCGACGCTCGGCCACCCGCCGGGGCAGGAGGACCATCTGCGCTGGAAGGATCTCGTGCGCGCGGTCGGCGAATTGCCCGAGGACCAGCGCGCCGTGCTGTTGCTGGTCTCGGTGGAGGACCTGTCGTACGCCGAGGCGGCGCGGGTGCTCGACATTCCGATTGGCACCGTGATGTCCCGCCTGTCCCGCGCTCGCGAGCGGCTGCGGCGGATCACCGAAGGAGAACCGGCCATCCCGCTTCGGAGGGTGAAATGAGCGCCCCGATCGTCCCGGATGGCCGGGGCGTCATCCCGGAGGAAGAGCTGCACGCCTTCGTAGACGAGCAGCTGGCGCCGGAGCGACGCGACGCGGTCGCGGCATGGCTGGCGGGCGAGCCTACGGCCGCCGCCCGGGTGCGCGCCTGGCAGGCCCAACGGAATGCCCTGCGCGCCGCCTTCGCCGAACCCGCGCCGCCTGCCCCTAGCCTCGATCTCATGCGGATCGTGGAGACCCGGATGCGCCGGCGGCGGAGGCTGCCCTGGGCGATTGGCGGGGTGGCGGCGGCGATGGTATTGGCGCTCGGCCTCGGAGGTGCGGCGGGCTGGATGCTGCGGGGCGAACCGGCCAATCGGCAGGCGATGGCGCTGTCGTTGCTGGAGCAGGAAGCGTTCGCGACCCATGCGGTCTACTCGGTGGACAAGCGCCATCCGATCGAGGTCGGCGCGACGGAGCGCGACCATCTCACGCAATGGCTGTCCAACCGGCTCAACCGACGGGTCGCGCCGCCGGACCTCGGCGCGGCCGGCTGGCACCTGTTAGGAGGCCGATTGCTGGCCACCGAGCGCGGCGGCGCAGCGGCGCTGTTCATGTACGACAACCAGCAGGGCCAGCGGCTGTCCATCGTGATGCGGCCGATGGCACCGGACCTCGCCACGCCCGAGCCGCAGCGGATGGGCGGGGCCGTGAACGGCTCGGCCTGGATCGTCGGCGGGGTCGGCTACGCCGTGGTAGCGGCGGCCCCGCAGGACGAGATCACCGAGGTGTCGAAGCTGGTGCGCCAGCAATCCCCGGCCGCCTGAGGCGACTAGGCGTCCGCTGGCTGAAGCGCGTCGGCCACCCGCCGCGCCACGGATACCGCCTGCACACGCAATTCCGGGACCGCGGTACACTCCCACAGCACGCCGCGCACGATCGGGCCGAGCGCATGGATCGCCGGATTTGGCCGCCCGGAGGCGTCCATCAGGTCGAGTGAGCCGTTCACATCAAGGCCGAGTCCCAGGCCATCGAGCCGCGCCAGGCCGCGGCGGCACAGCGCATGGAGCAGCGGGTCGGTCAGGACGGCGGTGGCGGAAGTGCCGGTAGCGACGATCACCCGCGCGGCGTCGATCCGCGCGACGGTCGATGCGCCGCGCGGACGCCAGGTGACGCGGGCGCAGTCCGGTGTCGAATCAATGGACAGCACCGAGCCGGCATGGACCTGGAGCCGGTCCTGCTCGCGCATCGCCGCGATCGCGTCGGCGGCGGGCTTCGGCGTCCGATGCCGATGAATGTCCCACCAGGGGCGGACATGGCGCAGGAACCGCCGGCGCTCGGTAAGCGGAAGGCCTTGCCAGAGGGATTGCACGGCGGGACGCACGCCGTCGATCACGCCGCGCCAATCCACGTCGGCCGCT
>DATIMU010000353.1:0-8716 GCA_035475015.1 Acetobacteraceae bacterium | reverse complement strand
GCCGGCGGTGACCGTGTAGCTGCCGTCCGCGAGATGGTCCGTGCTCGGCACGGTGACCGACCAGGCGCCGTTCGCCACCGTCGCTGGATAGGGACTGCCCACCGGGTTCTCGTCCGAGTCAACGATCTGCACGCTGACCATCCGGCCGTCCTCGGCATTCGTCGTGCCGCTGATGGTGAAGCCGGCCGCCGCCGTCGCCGCGTTCACCGGGTCGATCGAAGCGATGGTCACGGTCGGCGGCGTGAGGTCGAGCGTGTAGGTGACGGCGGTGCTGGCGCCGGTGTTGCCGGCGGCGTCGGTTTCATTCGCTACAAGGGAGTGCGGACCCTCGCCCGTCAGGGTGACGTTGGTGGCGGTCCAGTGGCCGTCGTCTCCGACCATCGCCGAGCCGACCGTCGCGAGGCCGTCCCACACGGTGATCGTGCCGCCGATCTCCGTCGCGGTGCCGGTCACGGTCTGCATCGACTGGTTTATCGGCCCGCCGAGGCTGTCGATCGTCACCACTGGCGCGATCTCGTCCACCGGCAGATTCTGGTTCGTCGGCGCCGCCGCGTTGCCGGCTAGATCGCTGACCTCGGCGGTGACGGTGTAGTTGCCGTTGGCCAGCGGTCCAACAAGTTCCGCGGGGTCGACGACCACCGACCAGGCGTTGCCGCCGACGAGGCCAGTGAAGGAACCGAGTGGAATTCCCCCGTCCCAGATGGTGACCGTCACCGTCTGTGCATCCTCGGCGTCGGTCGTGCCGCTGATGGCGAAGCCGGCCGCTGCCGCATCGGTGCCGACCGGGGCGATCGAGGTGATCGCCACCATCGGCGCGGTCTCGTCCACCGTCAGCGTCTGGGTCGCCGCGACGGCCGGGTCGTTGGCCTGGTTCGAGACGTTGGCGGTGATCGTGTGGCTGCCGTCGAGGAGGCTGGTGGCGACATCGGTCGGGATGGTAACGGACCAGACGCCGTCGGTGACCGTGGGCGAGTAGATGAAAGGCGGATCGATCCCGTTGGAGACGGAGATCGTCACGGTCTGACCATCCTCGACCCCGGTGGTCGTGCCGGAGACGGTCAGCCCCATTGCCGCCGCGCCGGCGTTGAGCGTGACGCCCCCATTGATCGGGTCGATCGTCACGGTCGGCGGAACAGTGGCCGGCAGCGTGTAGGAGAGGCTGCCGTTGGGATCGGTCACCGTGGTGACGTGCGTCACGCTGTCGGTGGTGATCGTCACCGTGTCGCCCGCTAGGAAGGGCCAGCTGCCGTTGGACACGCCGTCCGCGCCGAACACCGTCAGCGGCGTGCCGTCAGAGGTCACAGTGATGATGCCGTCGCCGGTGTGGATCGTGGTGGCGCCGCGCTGGGTCAGCGCGATGGTACCGGCGCCGCCCGTCACCGTCGTGCCCGCGTAAGTGCCGCTAATCGTGGTGGGACCAGAGCCGGCCATGACTGTCAGTGGTCCCACGCCGCCGTTAATGGTGACCGGATGGGGGTTGGCTTGGGCGTTGACCGTTACGCTCGACGCCGTGTTGCCGTAGATCGTGTCGGTGCCCTGCGAGGCCGTGACGGTAACCGGCCCGCCGGAGAGATTGATGACATTGTGGTCGGGCAGGTCGCTGACCGTGCTGTCCGATCCGTTGCTGATGTAGTTGGTTGCGTAACCGTGTGCCAGATCGGTTTGGGCGCCGGTGACGGTGTCGGCCAGGGTGGTTGTCTGGAGCGCGGGATTTGAAGTGATCTCAACGGTGTGGCCGCTCGCGACGGTCCAAACGGTGGAGGAGGTGCCGTCCTCGCCAATAACGGTCAGCTGCGACCCGTCGGCGGTCACTCTGATGATGCCGTCCCCGGCGTGGATCGTGGTCTCGCCATGCTGGGTCAGCGTGATCGTCCCGACGCCGCCGTTGACGATCGTGCTGGTGAGGCCGCCCGTGATGGTTGCATCACCAGTGCCGGCGGTGAAGGCGAGCTGATC
The DNA here is from genome assembly GCA_035475015.1 of Acetobacteraceae bacterium. GTDB lineage: Bacteria > Pseudomonadota > Alphaproteobacteria > Acetobacterales > Acetobacteraceae > JAFKFI01. The sequence goes on along the minus strand of DATIMU010000353.1, from coordinate 6,760 downwards.
GGCGTTGGTGCCATCGACGACAATCGGGTTGCCGTTGCCGGTCGCGTCGACGGTGAGGTCTCCGGTGCCAGCGTTGATCGTATCGGTACCGTTCGCCGCCATCACCGTGACAGGGTTGGCACCGAGATTGATGATCTCGGTCCCGGCGACGTTGGCGAAGTCGCTGATCGTTCCGCTGACGGCGGTGGCGTCGACAATGATCTCGCTGTCGAACAGGCTCACGGAGATATTGGTGCCGGTGTCGACCATGGTGGTGACGCCGCCCGAGTCGGTGGTGACGTTGATGACGTCACCCAGCGTTGGCGTCCATCTCAGGGTCTCGGCGCCGTCATTGCCGGTGATCGAGAGTTCGCCGTCGGCGATGATCTGGATGTCGCCCATGCCGGCGAAGATGCTGGTGCCGGCAGTCGAGCCGTTGATCGTGGCGGCGCCGTCGGCGAGATGGACTGTGAGATAGCCCTCCATCCCGAGGTTGTCGGGCTCCACCAGCAGGGTGCCGCTGCCGCCCTGGATCGTGGTGGCGCCGCCGAATGCCGGGGCAACGTCGACCGAAAGCGTGTTGGCGGAGGCGTCGACGATCAGGTCGCCGCCACCACCGAAGATCGTGTCCGTTCCATTCGCCGCAATGATCGTGATGAGGTCGGCGCCGTCAGTCACGTCGGCAGTGATGATGTTGTCGCCGACGACGTCGGGGTAGGAGGAGCCGCCAGGCACGGTAACGGGGGGGACGGACATTTTTGCTCGCTCTCGCTGTTCCAAGGGGCGGCGCAAATCGTGCGCCCTGGGAGCGAAATTGAGCGAGGCACGTGAACAAACGGCTAACCCGGAGACGATGCCCGGAAAATCGGCCGCCCGAGCGCTCGGGCGGCCCTCAGCGGGAGGTCAGCGGATCGGCGGCGGGTACTGCAGGCCGCCCTTGTTCCACAGATTGTTGAGCCCGCGCGGCACGCCCATCGGCGCGATGTTGCGGTCCCACATCTCGCCGAAATTGCCCACCTGCTTGACCACGTTGTAGGCCCATTTGTTGTCGACCCCGAGCGCCTTGCCCATGTCGCCGTCGACGCCGAGCAGGCGGCGGACGTCGGGCGTGGTGCTTTTGAGCATCTCGTCGACGTTCTTGCTGGTGACGCCATCCTCCTCGGCGGTCAGCATGGCGATGAAGGTCCAGCGCACCAGGTCGAACCATTTGTCGTCGCCCTTGCGCACCATCGCACCGAGCGGCTCCTTGCTGATGATTTCGGGCAGGATGACGTAGTCGTCGGCCTTGGCCCCTTGGGCGAAGCGCGTCGTGGCGAGGCCGGAGCCGTCGGTCGAGTAGGCGTCGCAGCGGCCGGAGAAGAAGGCGTTCTGGATTTCCGCGTAGTCCTGGATCAGGACGGGGGTGAACTTCATCTTGTTGACGCGGAAATAGTCGTTGATCGCGAGCTCGGTGCTGGTGCCGGGCTGCACGCAGATGGTGGCGCCGTCGAGCTCCTTGGCGGATTTCACGCCGGCCGACTTCTTCACCATGAAGGCGGTGCCGTCGTAATAGTTCACCCAGGCGAACTCGAGGCCGAGATTGGCCTCGCGCCCCAAGGTCCAGGTGGTGCTGCGGATCAGCACGTCGATCTCGCCGGATTGCAGCGCGGTGAAGCGGTTCGTGGTGGTCAGCGGCACGAACTTGACCTTGTTCTGGTCGCCGAGCACGGCGGCGGCCACGGCACGGCACGAATCCGCGTCGAGCCCGCGCATCACGCCCTGGCTGTCGGGCAGCGAGAAGCCCGGCACCCCGGTCGAGACGCCGCAGATGAGCTGCCCGCGTTGGCGCACCGTGTCCATCGTCGCCGAGCCGGAGCCCTGGGCCTGCGCCGGGCGGGGCAGCAAGCCGGCGGCCGCGAGAAGCAGCGCACCCGCGGCCAGGCCGGCGCGCGCGATCATCGAACGGATCATCGTGAGGTCTCCCCGAACTTTCCGCGGGTCACCCCGCTGGCCTCGACTGTGCGGGAAACAGGCCGGCCGTTCAACGGTTTAGGCCCGGACCACGCGGCTCACGGCCGGCAAATCGCGAGACATCCGGCAACCGGATGGCAATACATCCTATGGTTGATATGCGGATCATGTTACTCGTTCTGCGATGAATGCCCTGAACGTTCGCCCGGCCGTTTTCTGGATCGCGTCCCCGCTGCAATGGCGGCTCGCGCCGGGATTGATCGCACCCGGGCTGGCGCTCGCCCTGCTCGGTGTCTCCGCCGGCGTGATCGCGGTGCTGTCGGCGGCCGCGCGATGGCACGACGGGCCGGTTCCCGAGACGGTGTTCCGGCTGGCCGCGGGTCTCGCGGTGTCGGGCATGGTCGCGGCGGCGGCGATGTCGCTGCCCCATGGCGGAGCGAAGCGCCTGGCCGGCTGCCCCGGCTGGATGGCGGTGCTGGGCTGCGTCGCCTGCGCGGCTCTGGCGGCGGCGATCGCGCGGCTGGCGTTCGGCGGCTTCGCCAATTCGGCCGACGAGTACGGCTTCCTGTTCGCCGCCGAGACATTGCTGCGTGGCCGCGTCACCAACCCGATTCCGGCGGACCCGGGGCTGGTTCAGCAGGTCTACCTCATTGCCCGTGACGGACGGTGGGCGAGCCAGTACCTGCCGGGCTGGCCGGCCATCCTGGCGGCGTTCGGCGGGGTCGGCCTGCCGGCCTGGCTGGCGGCGCCGGCCTGCGCGCTCGGGATGCTGGGCCTGCTCGCCCGCGCCGCCTGGCGGGTGACGGCGCGGGCGGAGATCACCGCCGGGATCGTGCTGGCCTGCGCCGCCTCGCCCTTCGTGGTGCTCAACGCGGCGACGTATTTCTCGCATTGCGCCAGCGCCTTGTTCGTCATCGGCGCGGTGCTCGCGCAGCTCGCGGCGGAGCGTGGGCAGGACGGTCGTCGGCAAGATTGGCGCTGCCTGGCACTCGCGGGGGGCTGTCTCGGCGCCCTGCTGTTGTGCCGGATCGACAGTCTCCTCGTCGCCGGCAGCGGCGTGTTTTGTGCCTGGGCGGCGCGGCCCGGTCGGGGGCGGGCGCTGTTCGCCTATGCGGCGGGCGCGGCACCCTTCGTGCTGGCCTTCGCGCTCTACAACCTCGCGGTCACCGGCAACCCGCTCACGCCGCCCACCGTCTGGGGCGGCAATCTCTCCATCGGCGCAGGAGGGCTCACCGGGGTCGAGCCGGGGGTCGGCCACTGGCGCGCCCTGGTGCAGACCGCCTGGCGGGTAAGCGACCTCGCCGACACCACCACGCTGGTCATCCCCGCTCTATACGCCTGGGCGCTGACCCGCGCCGCGCGGCGGCACACGCTGGCGTTCTACGACGTGATCCCACTGGCGGCGCTCGCCCTGTTCCTGGTGTTCCCGGATTATGGCGGCTGGCAGATGGGGCCACGCTATTGGTTCGACGGGTTCGTCGTCATGCACCTCACCGCGGCGCGCGAGATCGCTTCGTCGCTCGGGCCGTGGCGCACGCGCCTCGGGGCCGTGCTGGCGCTGCTCGTGCCGGCGCAGTTGGCCATGCTGGCGCCGCAGGTAGGCTTTCATGCCCGGGTGATGGCCGAGCGTGCCGCGCCTTTCCGGCTCGCCGCTGCCTTGCCCGGTCCCGCGGCTTTCGTGCTGGTGGGCAATTTCCCGAGCGGCTTCGATGCGCGCTTCAATCGCCACAACATCCACGCCGCACAGGACTTCATGCGCAACGGCCCCGACCTGGCGGACCCCGCGCGGCGCGGGCGCCTGCTGTTCGTCCGCGCCGACGCACCGGACGCGCTGGCCCGCGCCTGTCGGCTCCGCCCCGGCGTGCCCGGCTATGGTTTTTCGCTTGGCCCTGCCGATCCTCAAGGCCGGCTCACCAAGCTGGCCTGTCCGAGGGGCTAACTCTCGCCCGGAGGAGCCCTATTCACTTCCGACGCGCGACCTGCCACATCGGTCGCGCCATGCTGCATCTGGTCAAGCTCGCGGTCGGAGTCCGGGACGTCGAGCACCTTCGCGCCCTGCAGGCGGAGCGTGTGGCGCGCCAGCCGCCGCTGCGCCATCGCACGCGCAATCGCCCGCGCCGTGCCGCCGAGGTGGTCGATGGCGGCTCGCTCTACTGGGTGGTGAGCGGCGCCGTGCTGGTGCGCCAGCGCATCACCGACATCGTCGAGGACCGGTGGGAGGACGGCAGCCGGTGCAGCGGGCTGCTCCTCGACCCGCTCCTGGTCAGCGTCGCGGGGCGCCCGATGAAGCCGTTCCAGGGCTGGCGCTACCTCGCGGCGGCGGACGCGCCGGCCGATCTCGACGCCATGCCGGAGCCGCAAGGCGGAGCGGACTTGCCGGCCGCGTTGCGCCGCGAGCTGGTTGCGCTTTGCCTGATCTGAGGCAATCCCCAGGCGAATTGGCTTGCCCGAATCGGGCGAGGACATCATAATTGCGCCAGGCGATTAGGTTCGCATCTTCACCTGTCGCCTGACCCTTCAGCGCCCAAACCCCTCGACACAACGTCCCCGTCAACCCCGCATGTCCCCTCGGAGCCCTATCGTGAGCATCTCGCGTCGAATCCTGCTCGGCAAGCTCGGCCTGATCGTCCCGGCCGCGGCCATCCTCACCGCGACCGGCCTGACCGCGTCGGGCCTGTCGGCGACCGTCGCGCGTGCCGCGACCGAGGATGCGCCGGCCGCCACACCCGCCGCCGCCCCGCATCACAGCAAGAAGAAGCACCACGCCTCGAAGTCCCGCAAGCACAAGACCCCGAAGGCCAGCACCACCGGCTGATTTTCTGACTATCCCGCCATGCCCGTGGCAGCGCGGGCATGGCGCTCGTTTCTATCCGGCATTCGCCTCGAGCAGCGCACGCAACCCGCTGAGCACCTGCGCCGGCGTCGGCGGGCAGCCGCCGATCACCAGACTGACGGGCACCGCCGCGCCGGCGCCGCCGAGCACGGCGTAGCTGCCCTTGAACACCCCGCCGTCCACCGCGCAGTCGCCGATGGCGACCACCCATTTCGGGTCCGGCGTGGCTTCCCAGCTGCGTTCCAGCGCCTCGCGCAGGTTGCGCGTCAGCGGGCCGGTGACCAGCAGCACGTCGGCGTGGCGCGGGCTGGCGACGAAGCGCAGGCCGAACCGCTCCAGATCATAGACGATGCCGTTGAGCGCGTGCAGCTCCAGCTCGCAGCCGTTGCAGCTGCCGGAATCGACGTGCCGGATCGACAGGCTGCGGCCCAGCCGGCGTTGCGCCGCCGCCTCCAGGGCCGCCGCGAGCGACTGCACGGTGTCGTCCGGCGGCAGCTCGGCGCGGTCGGTCGCGGGCCCGTCGCGCAAGCTCCGTGCGATGCGACGCCACACCATCAGAGGTCCACTCCCGAGTAGGAACAGTTGAACGAGCGGTTCACCAGCGGGAAATCGGCGACGATGATGCCATGCGCGGCGGCCTCGACCAGCGGCCATTGCGCCCAGCTCGGGTCGCGCGGGAAGGCGCTGGCGATCAGGCCGTTGTCGAGCCGCAGCCAGTGCCAGATGTCACCGCGGAACCCCTCGGCGACGCCGATGCCCTCGCCGCTGGCGGACGGCAGCGGCACCGTGACGTCGCCCGCCGGCAAGTGGGCGAGCAGCGCGCGCAGCAGGCGGATGCTCTCGGCGATCTCGGCCAGCCGCACCCGCACCCGCGCGTCCACGTCGCCGTCGGTCATCACCGGCACCGCGAGGCCGAGGCCGGGGTAGGGCTCGTAGCCCGGGAAGCGCCGCGCGTCGAAATCGCGCCCCGACGCACGGCCGACATAGCCGCCCGCCGCGAATTGCCGCGCCAGCGCCGGGGTGACGATGCCGGTGCCGATCACCCGGTCGGCGAGGCTGGCGTAGTCCGCGTAGACGCGCGCGAGGTCGGGCAGTTCGGCCTGCACGCCGGCGAGCGCGCGCAGCACCATCTCACCGCCGCCGGGTGCGAGGTCGGCCGCGACACCGCCCGGTACCACGCAATCCATCATCAGCCGGTGGCCGAAGGCGACGCTGGCGGCGCGCAGCACCGTCTCGCGATGGTAGCCGAAGCGCGCCAGGGCGAAGGCGAAGCTCGCGTCGTTGCAGATGCCGCCAGCGTCGCCGAGATGGTTGGCGACGCGCTCGAGCTCCGCCATCACGGCACGCAGCGCCCGGGCGCGCGGGGGCGCCTCGGTCTCCAGCGCGGCCTCGGCGGCGTGAGCGAAGGCGATGGCGTGCGCAACCGTCGAGTCGCCCGACAGCCTCGCGGCGTAGCGGGCGGCGGCGCGGGGCGACTTGCCGCGCATCAGCGTGAGCGTGCCCTTGTGCGCGTAGCCGAGCCGCGTCTCCAGCCGCACGATGGTTTCGCCCTGGGCGGTGAAGCGGAAATGCCCGGGCTCGATGATGCCGGCATGGATCGGCCCGACCCCGAGCTGGTGCAGGTCCTCGCCCTCGGCGGGCAGGAACTCCGGCGGCTCGGGCGCGCCGCCCGCCGGCGGACCGGGACGCAGCGCCATCGGGTGCGTGTGGCCCCAGCGCCCGTGATCGAGCCAGGGTCGCGCGTCCCGCCCGCCTTGCGCCGCGTGGCCCCATAAATCGGCCACCATCCGCTCGAACCACGCCGCCCCCGGACGATGCGGCGACAGCGCCGGGTAGCCGCCTTCCGTCACGCCAGTCGAAACCGGCAGCACGGTGCCGGCGGCCGCATCGAGGAACAGCGCGTGGACACTCGTCGTGTCGGCCCACAGCGCGAGCAGGTCGAGGCTGGCATCGCTTTCGAGCGCTGCCGCCATGGCGCCCCACGCCGCCGGGTCGAGC
>DATIMU010000352.1:0-3666 GCA_035475015.1 Acetobacteraceae bacterium | reverse complement strand
TTCGTCGGCCTCGAGGACCCGCCGGTGCTCGACTCCGAGGTGCCCGGCCGCACCTTCCTGCTCAAGGCCAAGCGGATCGGCTCGATCAGCCTCGGCTCGCCGATCTTCTTTCGCGATCTGACGGTGGGCGAGGTGCTCGGCTGGGACATCGGCGACATGGCGTCGACCGTGACGATCCACGCCTTCGTGCGCGAGCCGTACGACAAATATGTGCATGACGATTCACGCTTCTGGAACGCCTCGGGGGTGAGCGTGAAGCTCGGCGGCAACGGCGTTCAGGTGGAGCTCGAATCGCTGCGCGCGGTCTTGCTGGGCGGCATCGCCTTCGAGACGCCGGAGGAGAAGACCGCCGTCGCGGTGAGCGCGGACAGCCACGAGTTCCCCTTGTACGCCAATCTCGAGGCTGCCCAGGGTGCCGCGTATGGGCGCCGGATCGAATTCGTCGCCTATTTCCCCGGTTCGGTGCGCGGCTTGGCGACGGGGGCCGATGTCACCCTGCACGGCCTCAAGATCGGCAGCGTGAAGGACGTGAGCCTGACCTATGATGCGGCGAAGGACGAAATCCTGGCGCCGGTCCGCTTCGAGGTCGAGCCGGGCCGGTTTCTCGGGATCGGCAAGCAGGTGCGGGCAGATCCCGCGAGCGCGGTCGATGAGCTGGTCCGGCGCGGAATGCGGGTGACCTTGCAGAGCGCCAATCTGATTACCGGGCAGATGCTGGTGGCGCTCGAATTCAAGCCCGACGCTCCCCCGGCCAGCGTGGGCCGCGACGGGGAGGCCTTCGTGGTGCCGACGATCGACACCGGCGGCTTCGCGGGCATCGAGGCGGGCGCGGCGGCGCTGCTCGCCAAGGTGAACACCATCCCGTTCGACGAGATCGGCAAGAATCTCGGGCAGACCGTGCAGGGGCTGAGCGAGGTCGCCAACGGCCCGCAGCTCAAGCAGGCGCTGACCTCGCTCGCCGCGACGATGGTGTCGGTGCAGCAGACCGTGCAAAAGCTCGATGCCGGGGTGACGCCGATGCTGAAGCGCCTGCCCGAGATTTCCGCCGACCTGCAGAAGACGATGGCGCAGACCAACAAGCTCGCCTCGTCGCTGGAATCCGGCTACGGCGACAACACGCGGTTCAACCGGGATCTCGAACGCTTGCTCGTGCAGGCCAACGAGGCGATGCGCTCGATCCAGTCGCTCAGCGATCTGCTGACGCGCCATCCCGAGGCGCTGATCCGTGGCCGCACCAAAGGGACGGAGTAGGCGATGCGAGGTTGGTTGGTTGCGGCGCTCGCTGTCGCGTGCCTGGCGGGCTGCGCGTCGCCCGAGCCGAAGCTCTACACCATCGCGACGGTGCACGGCCCGGTCACGGCGGGCGCCCCCAAGGTCGTGCTGCTTCGCCATATCGCCCTGGCGGGCTTCCTCGACCGCCAGGAGATCGTCCGCTCCTCGGAGAACTACCGATTGGAGGTGGAGTCGAACGATTGGTGGGGCGAGCCGCTCGGGGCGATGCTCGGCCGGGTGCTGGTGGAGGAGCTGAGCCAGCGCCTGCCGGGCAGCTCGGTCTACGCCGATAGCGGCGCGGTCTCGGTCAGCCAGGACGCCACGGTCGAGCTCAACGTCCAGCGGCTCGACGCCGATGCCGCCGGCAACGTGGTGCTCGGGGCGCAGGCGGCGGTGGTGTTCGAGCGGCGGCGCAGCGCGCCAGTCACGCGAAGCTTCCGCATCGTCGTGCCGCAGCCCGGCGCCGGCGTGCCGGGCGAGGTCGCCGCGATCAGCACCGCCGTCGGCCAGCTCGCCGATGGGCTCGCGACGATGCTGCGGCGATAGCGGGTCGCGCGTGAGGCAGGCAAGGTGAGCGGTGCGGCGACCCGAAGGGAGCTGCGGGAATGCCCGGGCTGCGGCATGTTCCAGGTGCTGCCGCCACTCACGCCCGGCATGGCGGCGAACTGCTCGCGGTGCGGCACGACCCTGCGGCGGGCGCGCACCGATCCGCTCGGCCGCGGCCTCGCGCTGACCCTGGCGGCGCTGGTGCTGCTGACGGTGATGTGCACGACCACGCTGATGACGGTGTCCACCGCCGGCATCGTGCACGGCGCCGATCTGCTGTCCGGCCCCGAGGAGCTGGTGCGGCGCGGCATGTCGGTGCTCGCCGTCGCCGTCGTGTTCACCACGCTGTTGGCACCATTCGGCAAGCTGCTGGCGACCGCCTACGTGCTCATCGGACTGCGCCTGAGGAACCCGCCGCGCCACCTGCGCCGGGTATTCGTCCTGGTGGAGCGGCTGCGCCCCTGGTCGATGATCGACGTGTTCGTGTTCGGGGTGTTCGTCGCCTACGTGAAGCTCGGCGATATCGTGCACATCTCGCTCGGCGTCGGCGTCTACGCGCTGTTTTGCCTCACCATCGTGGTGGTGTGGTCGGACGCGGTGCTCGACAGCCACGCGGTATGGGACGCGCTCGACCGCGAGCCGGCGGACAGTGCGCCGATGCGTCGGGCCGTGCCGGTTCACCATCGCCTGTCCGGCGCCATCGGGTGCGAGACCTGCGGGCTGGTGAGCGCGCCGCTGGTGCACGAGACGCATGGCGGCGGGGCGCATGGCGAGGCGCTGCGCTGCCCGCGCTGTGCCTCGGTGCTGCACGCCCGCAAGCCTGACAGCATCGCGCGCACCTGGGCGCTGGTGATCGCGGCGGCGGTGCTCTATGTGCCGGCCAACTACTACCCGGTGCTGACCGTGATGCAGCTCGGCGCGGGCAGCCCGAGCACCATCCTGGGCGGGGTCGAGGAGCTGATTACGTCGGGCATGTATCCGCTGGCGGCGCTGGTGTTCTTCGCCAGCATCGCGGTGCCGATGCTCAAGCTGGTCGGGCTCAGCGTCATGCTGATCGCGACCCAGGCCCGCCGCTCCGGCCGGCTGCGCGACCGCACCCGCCTGTCCCATGTGGTGCGCTGGATCGGCCGCTGGTCGATGATCGACATCTTCATGGAATCGCTGCTCGGTGCGCTGGTGCGGTTCGGCACCATCGTCACGATCGAGCCCGGCGCCGGCGCCGTCGCGTTCTGCGCCGTGGTCATCCTCACGATGTTCGCGGCGGAAACCTTCGACCCGCGCCTGATGTGGGACGCGGCGGAGGAGGCGGCGCCGGGCTCGGCCCGGGCGCCTGCCCAGGCATTCTGACCGGCTGATTGCCGCTTTGCGGCGACGCGCATCCTGGGGTAAGCCTCGACTTCAATTTGCACGCGAGATGACGTTCATGCGTTTCGGTCCATCCGCCGCCGCCTGCCTGTTGATCGCCTCCCTTGCCGGTTGCCAGCAGCCGGGGCCGCCACCCTCGGCCACCATGCCGCCCTTGCTCACCACGGTGTTCGACGGGGCCTACCGGGCCACGGTGACCGTCACGAAGACGGGCTCGGGGGCCGACCCGACCTGGTGCCAGACCCAGCCGCCCGCCTCGATCAACATCGCGGGGGACCGGTTCAGCCTGGCGCTGCCGCACCCGAACGTGCCGGGCAACCCCACGCCGACCTTTGCGGTCGCGGTCGCGCCGGACGGCTCGTTCCAAACGCAGAGCGTCGACGGCACGGCGTCCTTTGCCGGCCACATCAGCGGCGGCCATCTGCAGGGCGTGGTCAACATGGCGGGCTGCCAATACGGCGTCGCGGCCGACCGGAGGTAGCG
>DATIMU010000351.1:0-3237 GCA_035475015.1 Acetobacteraceae bacterium | reverse complement strand
TTCATGGGCACGTTCTACGGGCTGTTCGGCTGGTTCGCGAACCTCGCCCTGGTGGTCAACCTGGTGCTGATGATGGCCATCCTGTCGCTGCTGGAGGCGACGCTGACGCTGCCCGGGATGGCGGGCATCCTGCTGACGCTCGGCATGGCGGTGGACGCCAACATCCTGATCAACGAGCGCATCCGCGAGGAATACAAGCACGGAAGGCCGCCGCTTCAGGCCCTGGAGGCGGGTTTCTCGCGCGCCTACGCGACGATCTTCGACACCAACACGACGGCCTTCCTCGCGCATGTGATGCTGTTCGTGTTCGGCACCGGCCCGGTGCGCGGCTTCGCCGTCACCATCACGGTCGGCATCGCCACCACCATGTTTACCGCCTGGCTGCTCACCCGCCTGCTGATCTCGCGTTGGTATGCTTCGACGCGACCCCAGGCCCTTCCCGTCTACTAGCCGCGTCCGGTCCTGATCCGCATGTTCATCCGCCCGCTCTTCCGCCTGGTTCCCGACGGCACCCGCATCCAGTTCATGCGCGGCCGGTTCATGGGCCTGATCGTGTCCGCGGTGCTCTCCACCGCCTCGATCATTCTGTACTTCCACCCCGGCCTCAATCTCGGGATCGACTTCTCGGGCGGCATCGTGATGGAGGTACGCACCCCGGGGCCGGCCGATTTCGGCAAGATCCGCGGCGCGATCGCGGGCGAACACGTCGGGGAGCAGGGCGTGCAGCGCTTCGGCGCCGACGACCAGGTGCTCATACGATTGCCCACCGCGCCCAGCGAGGCGGCGACGCAGCAGGAGGTGAACCGGGTGCGCGCCGGCCTCGAGCAGGCGATGCCGGGCACCCGTATCCTGCGCACCGACGCGGTCGGCGCCAGCGTGTCGGAGGAGCTGTTCCGCAACGGCCTGCTGGCGCTCGGTATCAGTTTGTTGATTATCCTTGTCTATATCTGGTTCCGCTTCGAGTGGCAGTTCGCCGTCGGCGCGGTCGCGACGCTGATCCTCGACGTGACCAAGGCGATCGGCTTCCTCGTCATCACGCGGATCGACTTCGACCTCGTGATGGTCGCGGCGATCCTGACCGTCATCGGCTATTCCACCAACGACAAGGTCGTCGTCTATGACCGGGTGCGCGAGAATCTCCGCAAGTACAAGACGATGCCGCTGCGCGACCTGATCGACCTGTCGATCAACGAGACCTTGAACCGCACCCTCGGCACGTCCTGCACGGTGTTCATCGCGGCGCTGCCGCTGGCGTTGTTCGGCGGCGCGTCGATTTCCGGATTCGCCTGGACGATGCTGTTCGGCATCGTCGTCGGCACCTCGTCCTCGATCTTCATCGCCGCCCCCATCCTGCTCTTCCTCGGCGAGCACCGGCTGCGCCGCGACGCCGCGCCGGCCCCGCCGCCAAAGACCAAGGCCCCCACGGCGGCGCGACCGTGATCGCCCGGCGCGCGCTGCTGGCCGGGGCCTGCCTCGCCGCATCCCGCGCCGTCCGCGCCGCGCCCGACGCCACATCACCCGTCCCTGGAGCCGCCAAGTCGCTGGTCCTCATCGTGGGAGCGCGGGCGGGCTCCAACTCCGATCGGGTGGCCCGCGCCTTCGCTCCGTTCCTGGAGCGGCATTTGCCCGGCACCTCGATCGAGATCCGCAACGTGCCCGGCGAGGCGGGGCTCAGCGCCTATCGCGCGCTGGCCGAGGCGGCGCCTCGGGGCGCCATCCTCGGGTGGGCCGGCACCCCGGCGCTGCCGGCGCGCATCGTCGATCACGCCGATAGCGGGCTGATGGCGCGCCTCTGCCTGATCGGCGCCGTGCAGCAGGAGCCGATCGCCTTCGTCTCGCCCGCCCGCAGCCCGATCTCCACCGCGCAGGACCTGATCGACCGCTCCGCCGCCGAGCGGGACGCGGTGCCGCTCGGGACCCCCCCGGCGGGCAGCCCGCCCCACCTCGCCGCGCTGCGGCTGCAAGCCGTCGCCGGCACCCGGCTCAACGTCGTGGCATTCCCGTCCTCGGCCGCCGCCCGCCAGGCGGTGCTGGCGGGCAACGTCGCCGCCGCCTCGCTCGGCCTCGGCGACACCATCGGCGGCTTGCGCGACGGCAAGCTGGTCGGGCTCGGCCTGGCCTCCAAGGCGCGCAGCGCGGCGTTCCCCGACCTGCCCTCGCTGCACGACATTGGGCTGCCGGTCTCGATGACCATTCGCCGTGGCCTCGCGGCACCCGCGGCACTGCCGCCGGACATCGCGGCCGGTTTCGCCCGCGCGATGCTGGCGGTCGTGGCCGATCCCGAATTCACCGCGCAGGCCGACCAAGACGGCTTTTTCGTCGAATGGCTGGCAGGCCACGACTGGGCGGCCATGGCGGCAGCCGAGCGGGAGGGTTTGGCGGCACTCTGGGGTGCGGACCCCTGGCTGCCCACCGGCGCCGGGTGAGGCTGCGCTGCTGAATTCGATGGGTCCCGGTAGTCAGATAGTTCTCGTAACGGAACGCGACTCGCAGTACGTTGATAGTCCCACCGGGCAATTCGCTCGGACATCGGCACCGGGAGTCACGATGCGGCCGACTGGCCTACACCTGCTGCTGGTCAGCACCAGCGAGGAATGGACCCACGCCGTCGAGACGGCGGCGGCCAGCATCGGCGCGGGCGCGGTGGAGGCGACCGGGTCCGGCCGGGAGGCGCTCGCCAGGCTGGTCAACACGCCGCGACCCTACTCGCATGTGCTGGTCCAGCCGAGCTGTTCCGACGGGCTGATCGAGGATCTCCACGGCCTGACCTCGGGCGAGGTCGGCTCGGACACACGACTGCTGCTGCTCGGCGCCCCGGCGACGCCGGCGCCGCGCATTCAGGTGATCGCGCGGGCCAGTCCGCAGTCGGTCGGCGCGGCCTTGGCCGGCGGCGTGGTCGAATGGCCGAATGGCCCGCCCGGAATGCCGACGCAGGACCTGCGGGACGCGCTCGCCGGCTCCATGATCGAGACCCGCTACCAGCCCGTCGTGCGCATGAGCGATGGCGCCTGTGTCGGCCTCGAGGCCTTGGCCCGCCTCAGGCACCCGGCGCACGGGATGCTGGCGCCCACCCATTTCGTGCCGCAGGTCGAGAATGCCGGCCTCGCCGGGCAACTGACCGACGCGGTCGCGCGCCATGCGCTCGCCGAATTGTCCCGCCCTGCCCTCGAAGGCCGCGACCTGACCATCGCGCTGAACTTCCCGCTCGACGTCGTGCTGGTGCCGGAGACGATGGCT
>DATIMU010000350.1:0-5797 GCA_035475015.1 Acetobacteraceae bacterium | reverse complement strand
GATTGCTGCGCGCGCTCGCCGCCCCCGACGGGGTACGGCCCACCCCCGCCGAACTGCTCGCCCGCGCCGAGCACTGGCGTCCGTGGCGCGCCTACGCCGCCCAGCATCTCTGGTCCGCCGGAGCCGCCCGCGCGCGGGCGGGCGAGGAGACAGTCGATGCCAGACAAGCCGCCTGAACACCTGTTGCTCGATCGCATCGCGACGCCGATCGGCGAGGCGTTGCTGGTGACCGACGAAGAGAAAAACCTGCGGGCACTCGACTGGGCCGATCACGAGCACCGGATGCGCCGGCTGCTCCGGCTGCATTACGGGACCATGCCGCTCGAAGACGGCGCCGCGCCGCCGGATGTCCGACAGGCGCTGCAAGACTATTTCGCGGGCGACGTGACGGCGCTCCAGCGCATCGCGTGGCGCACCGCCGGGACCGCATTCCAGCGCGAGGTCTGGGCGGCGCTGACGCGGATACCGCCCGGCGAGACGCTAAGCTACGGCGCGCTGGCGGCCCGGCTGGGCAAGCCGCGCGCGGTCCGCGCCGTCGGTACCGCGAACGGCGCCAACCCGGTGAGCGTCGTGGTGCCGTGCCACCGCATCATCGGCGCCGACGGCTCGCTCACCGGCTACGGCGGCGGCCTTGATCGCAAGCGTTGGCTGCTCGCGCACGAGGGCGCGCGTGTCACGACGGAATAAATTCCGCCCTACACATTCAGGACCGTAGGGCGGAATTCATTCCGCCCCCGCACCCCGCACCTCCACGCCAGCCCATTTCTCCACCACCCGGATCAACGCCGTAAAATCCTCGTCGGCCCGGCCTTCCGTCATGCCGAGACGCCACAACGAACCGACCTGCTGCATCACCCACATCGGCACACCGAGCGTCTCCGCTTCCGCGAGACCCAACGCGACGTCCTTGTACATCGTCGCCAGTCGCGCGCCGTAGTCGAAGCTCCCCGTCAACACCGCTTTCGGGATCTTGTCGGTGGTCGCGCTGTTGCGGCCGGTGCTGGCGTTGATGACCTCGACCATCCGCGCGGCGTCGAGCCCGCCTTTGGCGCCCAGCACCAGCGCCTCGAACGCGGTCGCCATGTTGGCGGCGTTGATGAGGTTGTTGACGAGCTTCATCAACTGCGCCTGACCGGGACGCTCGCCGACCTCGAACACGGTGCGTCCGATCCGCGCAAGCCAGGGACGCACCGAAGCGATCGCGTCCAGCGGCCCCGCCGCGATCACCGACAGCGTGCCGGCGCGCGCCCCCTTCGGGCCGCCGCTCACCGGGCAATCGACCAGCGCGATGCCACGCGCGCCCATTGTCGCGGCGATCCGCGCCATGCTCGGGCTGCCGATGGTCGACATCTCGACATAGATCCGCACCGCGCCGCCGTCCGCGACCTCGCGCGCGACCGCCTCGCTCACCGCACTCTCGGGCAGGCTGGCGAACACGATCTCCGCCGCGTCGGCAACCGCGCGCGCCGAGCCATGCGAGGCCGCGCCCCGCGCGATGAAGGGCGCGGACGCGCTGGCGCTCGGGTCGAACACATGCAGCCGCACGCCGGTCTGCTCCAGCCGCTCGGCGATCGCCGAACCCATCTGGCCGAGACCCAGGAACCCGAGTTCCATCACCCCCTCCTCTTGACGGTTTCCGCCAGGAGGGTGACACGTCGAGGAAGCCGGCGCATTCTTCGTGCCAGCGTGAAACGCTTTGATTGAGGGAGAGGAACGGATGGGAACGCTGCTTGAAGGCAAGGTCGCGGTCATTACCGGATCGGGCCGCGGCATCGGCCGCTCAATGGCGCTGGCAATGGCCGACCAGGGCGCCAAGATCGTCGTCAACGACGTCGGCGCCGCGGTCAGCGGCGAGGGTCACGACGATACGCCGGCGCAGGAAGTGGTGCGCAGCATCACCCAGAAGCACGGCCAGGGCCGCGCGGTGGTCAACACCGACAGCGTCGCCGAGTGGGACGCCGCGCAGCGGATCGTGCAGACCGCGATCGATACCTTCGGCCGCGTCGACATCGTGGTGAACAACGCCGGCATCCTGCGCGACGTGATCTTCCACCGCATGACGCCGGAAGAGTTCGACGCGGTGATGAAGGTGCATCTCTACGGCGCGTTCTATGTCAGCCGCGCCGCGATCCCGCATTTCCGCGCGCAGGAGAGCGGCGCGTTCATCCACATGACCTCGACCTCGGGGCTCATCGGCAGCGTCGGGCAGGTCAACTACGCCGCCGCCAAGCTCGGCATCGCGGGCATGTCACGCGCCATCGCGGGTGATTCGGCGCGCTACAAGGTGCGCTCCAACTGCATCGGCCCGCACGCCTTCAGCCGCATGATCGAGAGCATCCCGGGCCTCTCCGAGGAGACGCTGAAGAAGCGCGCCGAGCGCACCAGCCCGGATCACGTCGCCAAGCTCGCGGTGTTCCTCGCCTCCGACGCGGCGGCCGAGATCACCGGCAACATCTTCGGCGCGCGCGGCAACGAGCTCTATCTCTACAGCCAGCCCCGCCCCATCCGCATCCTGATGAAGGAGGACGGCTGGACGCCCGAGAAGATGGTCGAGATCGCTCTGCCGGCGTGGCGCAGCGGCCTCACCAAGCTTGAGCGCACGGCCGACGTGTACAACTGGGAATCCGTCTAACCCATCGGGGCGAGACCATGTCGATCACACTGCGGGCGGCGCGCATCTGCGCCGCCCTGCTCCTTGCGTGCCTGCTCGCCACAACGGCGCGGGCGGAGCCCAAGCCGGTACGCGTCGGCGTCATCATGCAGATGAGCGGCCCGCTCGCCGCCTACGGGCAGGAGACCTGGGGCGTCTTCAAATACATGATCGACAAGATCAACGCCGCCGGCGGCATCAAGAGCATGGGCGGCGCCAAGATCGAATTGGTGCTCGCCGACGACGCCAGCCTGCCGTCGCGCGCCGCCAACGAGGCGCGGCGGCTCGTCACCGACGAGCATGTCGACTTCCTGGCGGGCGGATTGCAGACGCCGGAGATGCTGGCGATCTCGCCGGTGCTCGACGAACTGAAGATGCCCACCATCGCCATGTTCCCGGCGGGCAGCGCGACGCCCTACCTGTTCTCGCTGAACTTTCCCTACGATCGCGGCTACGCCAAGACGATGGCCGATTTCCTGGCCTGGCTGAACAAGGACAAAGGCTGGCACATCAAGAATGTCGCACTGGTCTATTCGAACTACGAGGCCGGCCAGAAGGTCAACGAAGCGCTCAAGGAGCGTCTGCCCAAGCTCGGCTTCACCATCGTCGGCGAGGTGCCGCTCGACCCGAAGGCCAACGACCAGACATCCGCCATGCTGCGGCTGCGCTCGCTCAAGCCGGACGCGACGGTGGGCCTCGTCCGCGTGCAGGACGGCGCGTTGATGGATCAGGCGCGCTACAGCCTCAAAATCAAGAACATCCTGTTCGTGGGCGGCACCGGCGGCTTCTCCGACGAGGTGCTGTGGCACGATCTCGGCGACAAGATCGGCCAGGAAACCCTGTGCAAGGATCTGTTCGGGCTCGCCATCTTCAGCCCCGGTTCCAACGCGCCCGCGCTACGCGATCTCTGGGCTGACCTGACGAAGAACGGGCATTTCAACTTCCCGCTCGGCGCCACCGGGATCAGCGGCGCGCAGGGTGCGCGCGTGGTGCAGCGCGTGCTGGAGACCGCCGGCTCGACCGACCGCGACAAAATTCTTGCGGCGCTCGAAAGCGTAAACTTCCCGCCCGGCGATCCTGACCTGTACTACATCCGTCCCACCGGCCTGTCCTTCGCCGAGGACCGCGCGCCGAAGGATTCGACAGGGCTGCTGGTCCAGTGGCTGCCCGATCATTCGCAACAGATCGTCTACCCGCCCCAGCTCGCCACCGCCGAGCCGCGCCCGATGCAGTGACGTGACGGCGATCCTGGAAGTCCGCGAGCTGAGCAAGAGCTTCGGCGGCCTGACGGCCGTCGATCGCGTGTCGTTCGACGTGCGGCAGGGCGAAATCCTTGCCGTCATCGGGCCGAACGGCGCCGGCAAGACGACGCTGTTTTCCCTGGTCTCCGGCTTCATCACGCCGGATTCCGGGTCCGTGACGCTGGCCGGCGCGCCGATCACCGGATTGAAGCCGCCCGCCGTCGCGCGGCGCGGCCTCGCACGCAGCTTCCAGATCGTGCAGGTGTTCGCGGGCATGAGCGTGCTCGACGCCGTCACCGCCGCCGCGTTGCTCCGCCTGCCGCTGAACGACGCGATCGCCCGCGCCCGCGCGGTGCTCGACGACATCGGCCTCGCCTCGCGCGCCGACGCGATTCCCGACAGCCTCTCCATGCAGGACCGCAAGCTGCTGGAGATCGCCAAGTGCATCGCCACCGGCCCGCGCATCATCCTGCTCGACGAGGTGATGTCGGGCCTGACGCTCGCGGAAGCACAGGTGCCGCTCGCCGAGATTCGCCGGCTGCGCGACGGCGGGATCACCTTCGTCATGGTCGAGCACGTCATGCCCGTGGTGATGAGCCTCGCCGACCGCATCGTGGTGCTGAATTTCGGCCAGAAGGTCGCCGAGGGAACGCCCGACGAGATCGTCGCCAACGAGGCGGTGCGTGAGGCCTATTTCGGCGAGGACATGGATGCTTGAAGTGTCCGGCCTCACCGCCGGCTACGGCGGTCCCGACGTGCTGCGCGACGTCTCGCTCGACGTCGAGGCGGGCGAGCTGGTCGGCCTGCTCGGCGCCAACAACGCGGGCAAGAGCACGCTGATCAACTGCATCTCCGGCATTCTCCGGCCGCGCGCGGGAAGCATCCGGTTTCTCGGCGCCGACATCACACGGGCCAAGCCGAGCGACATCGTGGCAGCCGGCATCGTGCAGGTGCCGGAGGGGCGCCAGGTGTTCCCGCGCATGTCGGTGCTCGACAACCTGCTGCTCGGCGGCACCACTTCCGTCGCGCGGCCGCATCGCGCCGACCGTCTCGAACAGGTTTTCTCCCTGTTCCCCCGGCTCAAGGAGCGCCGCCCGCAATACGCCGGCACGCTGTCGGGCGGCGAGCAGCAGATGCTCGCCATCGGCCGCGCGATGATCGGCGGGCCGAAGCTGCTGATGCTGGACGAACCCTCGCTCGGCCTGTCGCCGCTGTTCGTGCAGACGATCTTCCGCGCGCTGCGCGAGCTCAACGCGCAGGGCCTCACCATCCTGCTGGTCGAGCAGAACCTCAACCTCACCCTCTCCTGCGCCGGGCGCGGCGTGGTGCTGGAGCGCGGCCAGGTCGCGCTGGCCGGCACCTCCGCGGCACTGCGCGCCGATCCGCGCACGCGACAGGCGTATCTCGGACTATGACCGAACTCCTCATCCAGACCCTCGTGCAAGGCGTGCTGATCGGCGGCGGCTACGCGCTCGTCGCCCTCAGCCTCGGCCTCACCTACAACGTCTCCGGGATCATCAACTTCGCGCATGGCGACTTCCTGACGCTCGCGATGTATCTCGCGCTCGCGCTGCAAGCCGCCTGGGCGCTCGACCCGTACGTCTCGACCGTCATCACGTTTCCCGTGTTGTTCGCCTCCGGTGTGGCGCTCTACTGGTTCCTGCTGCGCCCGGTGGCGCGCAGCCAGCTGCTCATGGTGATCCAGCTCACGCTCGGCGTGACGTTCGTGCTGCAGAACGGCATCCTGATGATATTCGGCGGCCAGCCGGTGCGCGTGCCGTCGGACTGGGAGGCGTCGCTGCTGACCGTCGGAGACTGGCTGTTCCTGCGCACACCGCAGGTGCTGGCCTTCGCCGGGTCGCTGCTGCTGGCGCTGCTGCTGTGGATCGTGCTCGACCACACCGAG
>DATIMU010000349.1:0-6287 GCA_035475015.1 Acetobacteraceae bacterium | reverse complement strand
TTCGGCAATCTGTCGTTCCGCTACGCGCAGGCGAATTTCGGCCCGATGATGGCGACCGCCGCGAAGCTCGCCGTCGCCGAGGTCGCCGAGGCGCAACACGCCGCGATCCCGCACGAGCGCGTGCATCTTCCCGGCGTCTACATAGACCGCGTGTTCGCGACGGAGGCCGCCGGGCGATGACCAAACTGAGCCGACATCAGATGGCCTGGCGCGCGGCGCAGGACATCGAGGACGGAATGCTGGTCAATCTTGGCCTCGGGATTCCCGTGCTGACCTCGAACTACCTGCCGGCGGGGCGTGACGTGTTCTTCCAGTCGGAGAACGGCGTCATCGGCGTGGGGCCGGAGGCGGCGAAGGGGCAGGACGATGCCAATCTGGTCGACGCCGGCTCGCGGCGCATCACATTGCGCGAGGGCGCCTCGCTGATCGACTCGTCGTGGTCCTTCGCGATGATCCGCGGCGGCCATATCGACGTGACGATCCTGGGCGGCTTCGAGGTGGCGGAGAACGGCGACTTCGCCAACTGGGATTCGCGCGTGCCGGACAAGGGACCGCTGGTCGGCGGTGCCATGGACCTCGCCGCCTGCGCGCGCTCGGTGTGGGTCATCATGGAGCACAACACGCGCGACGGACGGCCGCGCCTGCTGGAGCGCTGCGACCTGCCGCTGACCGCGCTCGGTTGCGCCAAGCGGGTCTACACCGAGATCGCGGTGATCGACGTGACGCCATCGGGATTTCTCGTGGAGGAGATTACCGACGGTATCAGCCGCGATGAATTGCAGGCGCGCACGGGTGCGAAGCTTGCCTTCGCGCCGGAGTGTCGCGTGTTGCGGGCGCCGGCGGTCGGGGAAGCGGCGGACTGAAGTCCGCCCTACGGTCGGAGTCGTAGGGTGGAGTTCAGTCCGCCTAGCTCGTCGGTGTCAGCATTCGCTTGAAGCTCGGCACCGTGGCGGGCAGCGTGGCGAGGTCGATCGCGGCGAACGCGCCGTTGAAGTAGCGGATGAAACGATTGACGTGGTTGGGCGTGCCGATCGGATATTGCCGCAGCCGCCAGCGGTTGGCCGGTGTGCCCTCGTAGTAGAGGCCGCCGGCGTTGTACGCGGCGGCGACGAGCGGCGGATCGAACCGCGTCTGACGGCCTTGCATGAAGATGTAGGCGGCGCCGGCGGCGATCGATTTCTGCGGATCGGCGAGACTTTGCAGCGGCAGGCTGGCATCGCCGAGCGCGGTGCGCGCCGTGCTGAGCAGGGTCTGCATGAGCCCGAGCGAGACGCGCGAGGGGGTGCGCTCGGGGTTGTTGGTATCGCAGCCCGGCTCGCGGCGCAGCGCGCTCGGGTTGCCGCTGCTCTCGGCGCAGATGCAGGCGACCACCAGCTCGACCGGGACGTTGGTGAGCTGCGCCGATAGCACCGAGGCGAGCGGTTGCGCGAAACGCTGCAGGACAGTGGCGGCGAGCGTCCGCTCGGAGTCCGAGGGCTGGTCGCCGGCCGGCCCGGCCGCGTCCCGCACGCTCACGCCATTGGCGGTCAGGCTCCAGAGGCAGCTATCCTTGTAGCGCTGGTGCGGGTTGCGCAGCTCATCGAGCACGCCGGGTGCGAGGATGTTGTTCGCGTCCATCATCGGCAAGCTCACGGCGGCGGCGCCGGGCGTCTCGAACAGCCGCCCCCAGGTCGCCTGGCCGACGATGCCGTCCGCTTCCAGGCCGGATCGTTTCTGGAATTCGACGACGGCGGTGCGCGTGCCGCGTCCGTACAGCCCGTC
The DNA here is from genome assembly GCA_035475015.1 of Acetobacteraceae bacterium. GTDB lineage: Bacteria > Pseudomonadota > Alphaproteobacteria > Acetobacterales > Acetobacteraceae > JAFKFI01. Next base: position 4,526 of record DATIMU010000349.1, on the reverse strand, counting down.
GACGTCGATCGTCGCACCCATCGCGTGCAGCCGCTGCTGCACCGCCATCACGTCGTCGCCGCGCATCATCGGCGAGGCAAGCCAGATCTGCCTGCTCATCTCCTGCATCAGGTGCAGCTCCTCTGTCGCATCGTGCCCTCGACCATGCCGCGCAAGGCCGGCACGCGCTGTGCGAGATCGGCCGGCAGCGGCGCGCCGGGAAGCTCCGCCTGCGCCGAGCGCAGCGCGCCACATGCGGCGGCGGCGTCGGTCTCCTTGGTCAGCACCCGGTTGAGTGCCGCGTCGGCGCGGTAGTAGCCGGCGTACGACGCGCCACCGGGCAGTGCGGCGAGGGCGGGGAGGAGCTGGTCGAGCTCGGCCTCGTCCTGTTGCCGGGTCGTCGCGTTCATCTCGTTGTCGCGCGCGATCTTCAGGGCGTTGGCGAGGCCGCGCGTCGCCGCCAGCCGGTCGGCGTCGCTCGCGTTCGCGGGCAGGAGTGCGCGCGCCTTGCGGAACGCCTGCAGCGCGCAGGCGCGCATCGCGGCGCGCTCGGCGGCACTCTGCGCCTCGCTCAGCCGCTCGCAGGCCGCGCCTTGTTGCATCTGCAGCCGCGCGCAGACCGGGTCGGCGGCATCGCAGGCGATCGTGGCGGTGGCAACCGTCCGATCGTCGGCGGTCTGGAAGCTTTGCAGCTGCGTGAGATCGGCACTGGTGGGATGACCGCAGCCGGCCAGCAACGCGGCGAGCAGCAGCACGGGGAGAAGTCGGAAAAACGCGCTCATTGCTGCTGGTCCGCCTGCTGACGGTTGATCCGCGAGAGATCCATCCCCTTGGTGAGCGCCGCCTGCGCCAGGCCGACCAGCTTGTCGGGTCCGAGCCCGAGCTTGCCCAGCGCCTCGACGACGTAGACCAGCCGCTCGACATCGGCGGCGGAGCGCGGGTCGGCGGTGAGCTTGACGACGCTGGTCAGGAGCGACCCCAGGTTGATGCTGGTGGCGGGCTGGCCGCCGCCGGCCGGGATGTCGATGTTGCCCTGGAGCTGCGACCGGGCGTTCACGAACACGATGCCGGCGCGGTATTCCGTGATCGCCTCGGCGAGCTCCTTCTCGTCCTTGAACTTGTCGTGCAGGCCGAGCTCCTGGCCGGGCGCGAACAGCTCGGCCGCCAGCGTGTCGGCCGGCAGCGGGTCGCCGGAGGGGCCGGTCCGCAGCATGGCGCGCATCAGTTCCGTGGCGAATGCCGGGGGCACGCTGCCGAGCCGCGCCGCCATCAGCGGGGAGATGCTGGGATCCAGCGCGGCCAGCGCCGCCGTGCCGTCCACCGTCGGCGGCATCAGCGCGCGGTTCATCGGGGTGTGCAGCAAGGCCGCCTTCCAGGCGTCGAACTTTTCCTTCTGCTGCAGGAGCTTGATGCCGCTCATGACGATCCCGAACACGATCCCGGCGGGGCCTCCGGAGATCCCGGAGACGATCGGCGCCAGCGCGCCGAGGGTGCCGCTGATCCCGGCGATGGCGTCGCCGAGCACGCCCGGCAGCCCGGCATTGTCGAGCCCGTCGAGTGCCGTCTGCGCCTTGCCCATGACATCGCCGATCGCGGCCACGCTGGGGCTGCCGCTGAGCAGCGGGTCGATCGCATCGAGCAGCCCGCCGGCCGTCTTGGTCAGCGCGCCGGCGTCAGCCAGAACGCCCGTGCCGACGCCGAGACTGCCCAGCGCGCCGATCACCTGCGTCGCGGTCTGCAGCCCTTCCTTCACCGTCTGCAGGCCGGACTGCGCGCCGGCGACCTTCGGATCGGGGCCGCCCGCCGCGACGCCGACCTGGCTGGTCGCCTGTTGCGCGGCCGTCGCCGCGACCTGCGCCGTCTTCGTCGCCTCGCTCGCGGCGTCGACGGCTTGATTGACTTGCTGTTGGGTCGCCTTGACGGTGTCCTGAACCTGCGTGACGGTATCCTGGACTTGCGAGGTCGCCTTGTTCGCGGCGTCGACGGCGGTGCTGACGGCCTTGTTCGCCTGATCGGTGGTGCGAGCGGTGAAGTAGAACGTGATGACGATGCCGATGAAGCCGGCGATGACCTCGACGTTCTGCAATCCGAGCTGGTTCTGAAAGATCAGCACCAGCAATCCGAACACGATGACGTAGAACGAGATCAATCCCCGGATCGAGCCCTCCGGCGCGCCGAGGGGCAGTTGCATCAGATAATTGCGCCAGGCGTCCTCGGGCGGCACCCGGTTGGCCGTCGCCGCCCAGAAGATCTTCTGCGTCTTCAACGCGAGAGTCGCGAGCGCGACCGCGCTGAGCAGCAGGAAGACGAGGGTGAGCCCGAGCAGGCCCCACATCGCGTAGTTGCGCTCCCACTGATTGTCGGTGCGCACCAGCTCTCGGGCCTGATCGAGCTGCGTGTTCAGGTTGGCGACCGAGGGCCGCAAGCTGTCCGGCAGCGCCTTGTCGTCACGGAGCACGACACCGGCGGTGTGCGCCTGCTCGAGAAGCGCGCCGAGACTTTGCGTGGGGGGAGCTGCCGACGGCGCCGCCGATGGCTGGCCATGTGCCGGACCGAGTGCGCCGAAGGCAAGGAAGAGAGCCAGGAAAACCGAGAGCGTCAGTGCTCTTGCGACCATTCTGCTGGGCGCCCATCTTCGTTTCTAGCCTGTGACATTCCACCACACGGCCGTACTCGCTTCAACGATTTTCTATGAAACGTGACTGATCTGCTCGCGATCCGACAGGATCAGCGGGGTGCCTACCCGACACTCCGTTCGTCATCGTCGGGCTTGTCCCGATGATCCACGACTTTGCCGCCCGCTTGTGTAGTCGTGGATGGTACTCGGCCGGCTCGGCGTCGGTCAGGCCGACGATGCCACCGCCGGAGCCAGGGCGGCCATCTTCGCCGCCGGATGGGCGGGGTTGCGGAAGCGCAGCTCGCCTTCCTCGGCGGCGTCGGGAGCGGCAATGCCGAACAGCTCCAGCCGCGACGCGCAGGTCACGGCGACCACCGGGCGTGCCTCGGCGTGGGTGAGGAACTGCCGCGCCTCGCCCTCGAGCTCCAGCTTCTCGCGCAAGGACCGCCACTCGGCGCGGTCGGTGTCCTCGACGAACATCGCCAGGATGCCGGGCCGCGTGCCGGTGAGGCGGACTGGCGCGATCGCTTCCAGGCGCTTGCGGATGGCGACGGCCACCTCGTTCTCGCGCCCCGCGCGCGCGGCCATGACGAACACGCCCTGCCCCGCCGCCGTCACCGAGAGATGCGCCTCCGGGCCGAACTCGCGCCGCAGCGACGAGAGCAGGCCGAGTTCGTCCGCCTGCGCCGCCACCAGCAGCAGCGGGTCGAGCCGCAGCACCAGCGCCTCGTCCTGATCGGCGCGGCGCTGCCCGGCGAGCATCGCGCGGATGCGGCCGTGCAGGGCGCCGAGCGTGTCGCCCTCGCCCGCGTCCTGCCGCAGCCCGCCGCGCAGGCCGAGGGGCAGGGTCATCTTGAGCACGTAGCGGCCGGGATGTGCCGCGAGCCAGGTTTGCAGATCGGTGTCGATCTGGTCGGCGAGGCGGAACCAGGCGCCGCGATGCACGTCGCGGCCGGCCTCGGCGGAGACGATGTCGCACGCGACCTCCGCCTCGGCCCCGCCGCGCGCCAGCATCAGGTCGAACGGCGCGCCGTCGTCGAAGCCGGCGAAGCCGACTGCGAACCCGCGCGAGCGTTGCAGGGACGCGGTGCGCAGCAGGTGGAATGCCGGGACCAGGGTGCCGTTCGCCTCGAGTGCGGCGCGCAGCGTGGCGCGCAGCCGCTCCTTGCCCCGGCGGGTCAGCCCGTCGGCGAGCGCTACCGCGTCGCCGGCAAGGGCGGCCAGCCGCGATTCCGCCGACGAGGGCGGCCGGTTCTGCCGCGCGCGCAGACGTTCGATGGCGAGTTCGATGGCATGGTATTGCAGCAGCGCCCGGCCGGCCCGCGAGCCACCGGTGGACCAGGAGCGGATCGCCGCCAGCCGCTCGGTCCACGCGCGCCCGCCGATCAGCTCGACGAACGCATCCAAGGCAGAGCAGTCGATCGGTCCGGTCACGAGGTCATCTCCGGCAGGCGGTGCGGCTCGCTGCAATGCAGCATGACCGCAGTCTGTCCCGACCGCGCCGGTTCGGCAAGCCACGGGCGGCTGGGCGCGACGCGGTTTGGCGGCGCTCCTCGCCATGACGCGGTCAAGACGTATCGCACCGACGCGCCCTTGGCCGGGGTCGTGATCGCCTGAAGTTGGGCCATCCGCGTCATTGCGAGCGCAGCGCGGCAATCCATCGTGCCCGGAGGCGGGAGGCTGCGCGTGTGCGAGCGCGATGGATCGCCGCGCTGCGCTCGCGATGACGAAGTTCTTGCCATTGTTGCTCACTAACGCTATACGCCGGGGCATGGCCACCGTCGCCCTCTCCCCCCCAACCAGCCTGATGCCCCGCTTCGTCCTCTTCATCAACCACATCAAGCTGACCATCGGCGGGATCGTGCTGTGGCGGCACGAGGTGGCGCCGCCTATCTTGCCGCTCGGGCACTATCTCACGGGCGTCCAGCGG
>DATIMU010000348.1:0-7977 GCA_035475015.1 Acetobacteraceae bacterium | reverse complement strand
AATGTTCTGCTGTCAATCCAATCCCGATGCGACCCTCAGGCCGACAGCCGCTCCCGCGATCGCCCGAGCAGGACGGCCCGCGCGGCGAGCCGGCCGCGGACCTTGTCGAGCAGCGGGCCGGTGACGGTCAGCGGCGCGCATCCGCCCGCCTCCCACGCCAGGCTGTGGAAGTCCGGATGCAGCTGGATCGGAGCGTCGCCATGGTCGAAGGCCGAGCGGTCGGCGTCGGGAACCAGGCTCTCGGCCGGCAGCCCCTCGGCGAACAGCACGTCGTGCTCGTCGAGCTCGACGTGGAAATACTCCGGTCGTGTAACCGATCGGTCGACGCGGACCGTATCGCCGTTGACCAGATGCTTGACCGGGATCAGCACCTCCTCGACGAACACCGCGTGATCGGGGGAGAGCAGCAAGTCGCGGTGCGGCGCGCCGGGGCCGAAGGCGTCCCGCCGAATGCGGACCGGCCGGAGCTTGTCGGGTGCCGCATGGCGGGCGAGATCGACGCGGCGATGGCCGATCCAGGCGATCGGACGGAAGCCGGAGCGCGTCGCCACCCGATCGCCGGGCCGCAGCGCCTCGACCGGAACCTCCCCGCCATCGGTCAGGATACGGGTGCCGGCGCAGAAGCAGAGCAAGCTCGTGCTGATCGTGGTGCCGCTGAACCCCGACGGATTGGCGAAGAAGCTCTCGTTCGAGTAGTCGCCCGCGAGGGTAAGCGTGGCGAGCGTCTTTCCCGAGGCGCTCAAGGTGAGCGTGCCGAGGCCGCCGCCGCTCGCCGCCCAGACCGCCTGGTCGAGACGGGCGGTGCTGAACACCAGATTGTCGCTCGACACGAATCCCGAGATCGTCCCGGTCTCGCTGAACGGAAAGGTGCCGAGAAAACTGGCGAAACTCAGCGTGCCGCCGCTGCCGACGAAGTCGATATCCGTCGCGATCGAACCTGACACCAGGCTCAGCGTCGCGCCGGCGCCGATCTGCAGCTTGCCGCTGCCCGATACATCACCGCTGATCGAGAGACCTCCGCCGATCGCGGAGACCGTGCCGTTGTCCACCAGCTTACCCGAGATGCTGCCGGCACCCGACAGCGTGGCACCCGCGTCCACCGTCACGGCGCCCGCGGTCGAAGTGCCGCCAGTGCCGACTTCCAGGCTCGCGGTGCTGTCCACCGTGATCGAGGAAGAACTCGGCGGCGGCTGCGTCAGGGTGACGTCGCCGACCTGCGCCGAGGCATGATTGGTCAGGGACAGCGCTCCGTCGAGCCCGTAGAAGCTGCCCTTCGATCCCACCGTCAGCGTGCCGCTGTCGGTCAGGCGGGTGCCGGCGCCGGTGAGCGCTAGCCTGCCGTCATTCACCGCGACGGAGCTGGCCGAGAGCGTGGTGCCCGCCAGCAGGTCCAGCGTCCCGACCGTGCCGACGCCGGTGCTCGACCCGAGGGTCAGCGCGCCGGTGTTGAAGGCGCCGCTCACGGCGAGGTTCTGCGTCACGGTCAGGCTGGCGGAATTGCCAGGGCCGGAAATCACCTCGAACCCCGCGCCCGGCGCGCCGGTGATCGTCACCGCGTCGTGGACGCCGGGCGGCACGGCGGCCGGCGACGCGGCCAAAGTCCGATCCGTCCAGTTCGTCGCGTCGCCCCACGCCCCGCCAGTGCCGATCCAGGCGTAGTCGTCGGCCGCCGCCGTGCCGGCCGGCGCGGGGCCGCCGAGCGGCGCCGGCGCGATGACGATCGCGCTGCTGGGCGTCGACGGGATCACGTAGAAGGTCTCGCCCGTGTAGTCGCCCTTGAGGGTCAGCTTGCCGACGACGCTGCCGGCGTTGCTGACGGTCAACGTGCCGAGGCCGCCGCCGCTCGCGGTCCAGACCGCCGCGTCGATCTTGGTCGAGCCGAACATGATGTTGTCGCCGGCCACGAAGTCGGAAATCGTCCCGGTGACGTTGAACGGAGAGAATCCGCCGAAATTCAGCGTGCCGCCGCTGCCCGCGAAGTCGATCGCTGCGCCGATCTGGCTGTTCGTCAGATTCAGCGTCGCGCCGCCGCCGATCTGCAGCGTGCCACTGCCCGAGACGGCGCCCTGGATGGTGAGCGGGCCGCCGGTGGCGGTGATCGTGCCGTTGTCCACGACCGCGCCCGACAAGGTGCCGATCCCCGAGACCGTGGCGCCCGAATCCACCGTGAGCGCGCCGGCCACCGGGGCACCGCCGGTGCCGACCTCCAGACTGGCGGTGCTGTCCAGCTTGATCGTGGAGGAGCCGATCATCGTCACGCTGGCTACCTGCGCCGACGCCTTGCTGGTCAGCGACAAGGTGCCCGGGTTGGGGCCGAAGCTCGCCAGCGAGCCCAGCGTCAGCGCACCGCTGTCGGTCAGCCTCGTGCCGGCGCCGGTGAGCGCCAACGAGCCGTCCTGCACCGCGACGGAGCTTGCCGAGAGCGTCGTGCCCGCCACGAGGTCGAGTACGTCGCTGCCTCCCCCATTGCCGCCCGCCCCGACCGTCAGCGCGCCGATGGCGAATGCGCCGACCAGTGCCACGTTTTGCGTCGTGGTCAGGCTCGACGAATTGCCTGGCCCGGCGATCATGTCGAATCCCTGGCCGGCCGCGCCCTTGATCGTCACCGCGTCCTTGCTGCCGGGCGCGAGGGCGGCCGATGATCCGCCCGCCGTCAGATCGGCCCAGTTCCCCGTCGTTCCCCACGCGCCGCCCGTGCCGATCCAGGCGTAGTCGTCCGCCGACGTCGTGCCCACCGGCGCCGCGCCGCCGAGCGAGACCGGGCCAAGGACGATCGTGCTGCCGATGCCCGCCGACAGGGCGTAGAAGTTCTCGGCCGTATAGTCACCCTTGAGGGTGAGCTTGGCGATCGTGCTGCCGGCGGCGCTGAGGGTCAGCGTGCCCAAGCCGCCGCCGGCCGCTGCCCAGACCGCGCTGTCGATTGTGCTCGAATTGAACGCGATATTGTCGCCGGCGGCGAAGTCCGCGATCGTCCCGGTGACGTTCAGCGGCGAGAACGGGCTGATGAACCCGCCGAAATCCAGCGTGCCGCCACTGCCGGTGAAGTCGATGGCGGTGCCGATCTGGTTGTTGTTCAGGAGCAGCGTCGCGCCGCCGCCGATCTGCAATGTGCCGCTACCCGACACCACGCCGCTGATCGCTAGGCTGCCGCCGGAAGCGGTGATCGTGCCGTTGTCCACCACCTTGGCCGAAACATTGCCGGTGCCCGACAGTGTGGCCCCCGCGTCCACCGTCAGCGCGCCGGTCGCCGGCGCCCCGCTGGTGCCGATCTCCAAGGTCACGGTGGTGTCCACGCTGATCGTGGAGAAGCCGGTCATCGTGACGCTGCCCAACTGGGCCGCGGCCTGGTTGGTCAATAGCAGCGAGCCGGCGATCGGGCCGAAGCTCGCGGTCGAGCCCAGCGTCAGGGCGCCGCTGTCGGTCAGTTTCGTGCCGGCGCCGGTGAGCGCCAGTGTTCCGTCCGTCACCGCGACCGAGCTCGCCGAAAGGGTCGTGCCCACCAGCAAGTCGAGCTGGTCGCCGCCGGAAATATTGCCGGTGCCGACCGTCAGCGCCCCCGTGGTGAACGCCCCGCTTAGACCGACATTGCGTGTGACGCTCAGGCTGGCGGAATTGCCGGGGCCGGTGACGTCGAGGAACGAGAAGCCGGCAAGTCCCGCGATGGCCGCGTCGTCCGGCGCGCCCGGCGGCGCGGGCGGGACGATCCCCCCGTTGGTCATGTCGAGCCAATTCGCGGCGAGCGTCCAGGTGCCCGATGTGCCGTTCCAGGTGAATTGTGTCATGAATGGAGTTCCGTCCCCGACGCGTCAACGCAGAAACAAATTCTGGCCGACATAGGAACGAATTGTCAATCTTCCGGAACGTTCCGGCCCATCGCTTGACGCATGAAAATTCGTTTCAGCGCGGGCATCCGGTGCACCGCGCCGATGCCGAGGTCGCGGGCCGCGCGAATCAGCGGATTGTCGGTGCTGAACAGCCGATCCAGTCCGTCGGTCGCGGCCAGCATCAACAGGTTGGCCGGGCGGCGAGCGGCCTGGTAGCTTCGCAGCAGGTCGGGGGCTCCGGGGTCGGCACCGGCCCGGACCGCCGCGATCACCGCTTCGGCGTGCGCGGCCGCGTCACGGAAACCGAGGTTGAGGCCCTGGCCGGCAATCGGATGGATGCCGTGCGCGGCGTCGCCGACCAGGGCCAGTCGGGTGTCGAAATAGCGGTGCGCGTGCAGCGCCCCCAGCGCATAGCGCCAGCGCCGGCCAATCGGGCGGACGGCGCCGAGATGCTCGCCGAGGCGGCGGGCGATCTCGCGGCCGAAACCGGCATCGTCCATCGCCAGCACCCGCTCGGCGATCGGCGTGCGCTCGGTCCAGACGATCGCGGAGACATGCGGCGAACCGGGGACGGCGCACATCGGCAGTTGGGCGAAGGGGCCGGAGGGGAGAAAGTGCTCGAGCGCGGTGTTGCCGTGCGGGCGCTCGTGGGCGATGGCGGAGACGATGCCGGTTTGGCCGTAGGGCAGGCGCGTGACCGGGATGCCGGCCTGGCGGCGCAGCGGCGAGTTGCGGCCCTCGGCGGCGACCACGAGGCGGCACGCGATGGATGGGCCGCCGGCGATCCGCACCGTGGCACCCTCCGCGCGGCGTTCGACGCTCGCCTCGGCCGGGGCGATGCAGGTCAGCGCCGGCAGCGCGTGCAGATGGGCGTTGATCGCGACGCGCAGGCTGCGCGCCTCCACCATCCAGCCGAACGCGCCGGCCCGCTCGCCGGTGTCGTGATGGTCGAAGTGGAGGAACAGGCGGGAGGCCGGCCGGCCGATCCGACCATCCGAGACGCGGATGCGCTCGATCGGGCAGGTCGGCTCCGGCAGCCGGTCCCATAAGCCGGCCGCTTCCAGCAGGCTCCGCGAGCCGGCGGCGATGGCGAAGGCGCGGCCGTCGAAATCGGGATGCTCCATCGGCGGCAGCGGCGCGCGGTCCACGACCACCGTGCTTACCCCGGCCGCCGCCAGCCGGCAGGCCAGCGTGCCGCCGACCGGCCCGGCGCCGACTACGCAGATGTCGGCCGTGAGCGTTTCCGTCACCGGAGGGAGCTGCCCACGGAACGAGCAGGCGCTTGTGGTCGCGCCACGCGCAATTCGGCGGCGACTGGCGTGAGGGTGGGCAGAATGGGGTGCATGGTGATTGGGCAAACTGGCACCCGTGCGGGGGTTCGGCAAGCCGACGCGCGTGGCACGACAATCGCTAGGAGCGATACGCAATCTCCACGGACTGTCCGTCATGATCCGATCCCGCCTGCTCCGGGGATGCGCCGCGCTCCTGTGCGCCAGCGTGCTCGCCGGCCCCGCCTGGGCGCAGGGCGGCGGGGCGCGGATCGACACCGGCGACACCTGCTGGGTACTGCTCTGCACCGTCCTGGTGCTGCTGATGACGGTGCCGGGCCTGGCGCTGTTCTACGGCGGCATGGTGCGCAAGAAGAACATCCTCGCCACGATGATGCAGTCCTTCAGCATCTGCGCCCTGGTGACGGTGCTCTGGATCATGTTCGGCTACAGCCTGGCCTACACTAACGGCAACGGCTGGATCGGCGACGGCTCGCGCTTCTTCCTCAACGGATTGGCGGAGCACTGGAACGAGCCTTTCGTGCTCGGCGCCGGCAGCCCCGGCGCGGTGCAGACGACGATCCCGGAAAGCGTGTTCGTGATGTTCGAGATGGCCTTCGCCATCATCACGCCCGCCGTCGTCACCGGCGCCTTCGCGGACCGCATGAAATTCTCCGCGCTGCTGGTGTTCATGGGCCTGTGGTCGCTCGTCGTCTACGCGCCCATCGCGCATTGGGTGTGGAGCGCCACCGGCTTCCTCAGCCGCATGGGCGTGGCGGATTTCGCCGGCGGCACGGTAGTCGAGATCAACGCCGGCACCGCCGGGCTGGTCTGCGCGCTGGTGCTGGGGCGGCGGCTTGGCCTGGGGCAGGAGAACATGGCGCCGTACAATCTGGCCTATGCCGTGGTCGGCGCCTCGCTGCTGTGGGTCGGTTGGATCGGCTTCAACGCGGGCTCGGCGCTCGGCGCCGGCGGCCGGGCGGGCATGGCGGTGATCGCGACGCAAGCGGCGGCGGCCGGAGCGACGCTCGCCTGGACCGGCGCCGAATGGGCGCTGCGCGGCAAGCCCAGCGTGCTCGGGGCGATCTCCGGGGCGGTCGCCGGCCTCGTCGCGATCACCCCGGCGGCCGGCTTCGTGCTGCCCGGCCCTGCCCTGCTCATCGGCATCGCGGCGGGCGCGATCTGCTTCTGGTCGGCGACCACGGTGAAGCACTGGCTCGGTTACGACGACAGCCTCGACGCCTGGGGGGTGCACGGGGTCGGCGGCATCCTCGGGATGCTGGCAACCGGGTGGTTCGCATACGGCCCGCTCACCGCGACGCCCGAGCATCCACGGGGGCTGGCGGTCGGCGGCTTCGGGCTGCTCGGGGTGCAACTGGTCGCGATCGTGGCGACGCTGCTCTACAGCGGGGCGGCGACCTACGCGCTGCTCAAGGTGACCGACGCGGTGGTCGGGCTGCGCGTGGAGCGGGAGGAGGAGCGCGAGGGGTTGGACATCGTGTTGCACGGCGAGCAGGTGTTCTGAGTTCCCTCACCCAACCCTCTCCCAGAGGGAGAGGGCTTTTTTCGCTCCTCTCTCTCCGGGAGAGGGCTTCTTCTTCTCCCTCTCCCTCTGGGAGAGGGTTCGGGTGAGGGGCGCTTTTCGGTTCAGTGTGTGCCACTTATCGGTTATATCGAACCTGCGGCCTGAGGGTCGCGTGACCCGATTCGAGGACCGGAAAGCACCGCATGGCCGCCGCCGCCCAGGCTCGCCGACTTGCCTCCCCCACGCTCCGCTCGCTGGCCCGCCGCCGTCTCGCCGAGTTGGGCGGGCTGGCGTTGGGGCTGGTGGGGCTCGCCCTGCTGGTCGCGCTGGCGACCTATCATGCGCGCGATCCGTCGCTCAACACCGCCAGCGGGCACACGGTATCGAACCTGGCCGGGCCGGTGGGAGCGATGCTGGCGGATCTGCTGCTGCAGGGCTTCGGGCTGGCCGGCGCGCTGCCGGGGCTCGCCATGCTGGCGTGGGCGTGGCGTATCGCCTCGCATCGTGGGCTGGGCAGCCTGGCGGCGCGGATCGCCGCGACCCTGGCCGCGCTGCCGGTGCTCGCCGCCGTGCTCGCCTCGGTGCCACTGGGCCACGGCCATCTCGCCTGGCCGACCACCGCCGGCCTCGGCGGCGCGGTTGGCGTGCTGCTCGGGAACGGCGCGCTGACGGCGGGGCGCGACGTGCTCGGCCCGGTGGGCACCGGCTTCGTCGCGCTGATCGGGATCGGGCTGGCATTGACGCTGGTGCTGCTGGCGCTCGGGCTGACGTCGGGCGAGTGGCGGGCGGCGGGCCACGGCGCGGCCTCGGTCGCGCGCTATTCCTCATCACGCGGGCTCGGCGCAGCCGGGGCACTCGGCCGGATCGGCTTCGGCGCCGGCGCCGCGCTCGCGCCACTGGGCCAGCTGCTCGGGCGCCTGCCCGGGCTCGGCCGGAGCGACGACGAGCCGGACGAGGCGCCCGCCGCCAGCAGCATCGTGCGATCCGATCCACGCGCCGTCATGCCCATGCCTCAGCCCGCGCCGCCCGCCGATGAGCGGCCGCCGGCGGTCGCGCGGCTCAAGCCGGCGCCGGTCGCGCGCAAGGCGCAGCCCCGGCAGGAGGCGTTGCCGCTGGCCGATGGTGCGTGGCGGTTCCCGGCCCTCTCGCTGCTCAAGCCGGCACCGGCGCGCGCCTCCACCGGACCGAGCGCCGAGGCGCTGGAGGCCAACGCCCGGCTGCTCGAAACCGTGCTGTCGGATTATGGCGTGCAGGGCAGCATCGTCGAGATCCGTCCCGGCCCGGTGGTCACGCTTTACGAGCTGGAGCCGGCGCCGGGCATCCGCAGCGCCCGGGTGATCGGCCTTGCCGACGACATCGC
>DATIMU010000347.1:0-5322 GCA_035475015.1 Acetobacteraceae bacterium | reverse complement strand
GAATACGGGCCGCGCTGGCCGGGGCAGCTCTCCGGCGGACAGAAGCAGCGCGTGGCACTCGCCCGCGCACTTGCCCGCCGCCCGCGCCTGCTGCTGCTCGACGAGCCGCTATCCGCGCTCGACCGGGGCTTGCGCGAGCAGACAAGGGCGGAGCTGGTCGGCGTGCAGCGCCGGCTGGGGACCAGTTTCATCCTTGTCACCCATGACCAGGAGGAGGCGATGAGCATGGGCTCGCGCATCGGGGTGATGCATGAGGGAAAATTGGCGCAGGTCGGCACCCCCGCCGAGGTCTACGAGCGCCCGGCGAGCCGCTTCGTGGCCGAATTTCTCGGTGCCGCCAACGTGCTGCGCGCCGTCGTCCGGCGCAGCGAGCATAGCGGATCGCTCCTGGAGGTGGCGGGTCTCGGCCATGTCCAGGCCAGCCGCCCGGCACCGCGCGGCGTGGGCGAACAGGTGTTCCTCGCCATCCGCCCGGAACGCATCGCGCTGCGCTGCACCGCGCCACCCAACGCATTCAGCGCACCGATCGCCGAGACGGTCTATCGCGGCGACGCGCTCTCCTGCACCTTGCGCCTGCCGGACGGGACCGCGCTCCGCGTGACGCGCCCCTTGTCCGGCGGCGTCCCGGCCGCGCTGCCCAGGGCGGGCGAGGTGGCCTGCGTGTCCTTCGCGCCGGACGCCTGCATCCTGCTGACCGAATGACCAGACGAGGAGAATTCGTCCGATGGCCGACCGCACCGTCACCCTGTTCCACACGCCGCAAACCCGATCGACCGGCGTGCTGACCCTGCTCGAGGAACTCGGCGCGCCCTACCGCCTCGAATTGCTCAATCAGACCAAGGAGGAGCATTTGGCGCCCGCCTATCGGGCGATCAATCCGATGGGCAAGGTTCCGGCGCTGCGCGACGCGGCGGGCGGGATCGTCACCGAGCAGGTGGCGATTTTTCTCCATCTCGCCGACCTGTTCCCGGAGGCCGGGCTCGCCCCGCCACTCGGCGACGCGCTGCGTGGGCCGTACCTGCGCTGGATGGTGTTCTATGCCGCGAGCTTCGAGCCCGCCGTGGTCGACCGCGCGCTCGCCCGCGAGCCGGGCCGGCGTGCCATGAGCCCCTACGGCGATTTCGATACCGTGATCGACACCATCACGGCGGCGCTCGCCAAAGCCCCGTTCCTGCTCGGCGATCGTGTCTCCGCCGCCGACATCCTCTGGGGCACGGCGCTTGGCTGGACCACCGGGTTCAAGCTGGTCCCCGAGCGCCCCGAGATCATGGCCTATGTGCGCCGCGTCGCCGACCGCCCGGCGGTGAAGCGCGCGCAGGAGAAGGACACGGCGCTGGCCGCCGCGCAAAAGGCCTGAACGCCCCACATTCTAGCCGCGCCCTGGTCCTCGCGCTGCCCTGGGCATGGCTTGGGGTGTTCCTCGTGCTGCCGATGGCGATTGTGCTCGCCATCGGCTTCGCGCGGCCGGCGGAGGGGGTGCCGCCCTTCGCGCTGTCACTCGATCCAGCGAGCTTCCTCGGCCTGGTCGCCGACGACTACTACGTCGCCGCGTTCCTGCTGAGCCTCAAAGTGGCGCTGGTCTCCTCGCTCGCCTGCCTCGTCATCGGCTATCCGATGGCGCTCGCCATCGCGCGGGCGCCGGAGCGTTGGCGGTCGTTGCTGCTGATGCTGGTGATCCTGCCGTTCTGGACCGGTTTTCTCCTGCGCATCGTCGCCTGGATCGGGCTGCTGAAGGACGAGGGCTGGATCAACGCCGTCCTGCTGCGGCTCGGGATCATCGGCGCACCGCTGCACCTGCTCTACACCGACTTCGCGATGTATGTCGGCATCGCCTATTGCTACCTGCCCTTCATGGTTCTGCCGCTCTACGCCCGCCTGTCGAAGCGCGACGCGGCATTGGAGGAGGCGGCGGCCGATCTCGGGGCGCCGCCCTGGCGCGTGTTCCTGACCGTCGTGCTGCCGCTCTCGCTGCCCGGCGTGTGGGCCGGGTTTCTGCTCGTGTTCATCCCGGCGATGGGCGAGTACGTGATCCCCGAACTGCTCGGCGGGCCGGGGGCGGAGACCGTGGGCCGCGTGTTGTGGGGCGAGTTTTTTCTCAATCACGACTGGCCTACCGCCTCGGCGCTGGCCATTTCGCTGTTGCTCGTGCTGCTGGTGCCGGCGGCGGTGTGGCAATGGCGGCAGGGGCGGGCGGCAGCAATCCCTCCCCCGACCCGGCATCCGCCTCCCCCAACCCTTGGTCCGCTCTTCGCGGCCCAAGCCCGCAAGGGGAGGGGGCTTTCTTCTCCCTCTCCCCTTGCGGGAGAGGGCCGGGGTGAGGGGTCGCGTGCAAGCTGCGTTGGTTCGCCGTGAGGCGCGGCCTCCTGCCTGCTTGCCTGATCGGCGGCTACGCCTTCCTGTACACTCCCATCGCCCTGCTGGTCGCCTTCAGCTTCAACGACTCCCGCCTGCTAACGGTCTGGAGCGGCTTCTCCTGGCGTTGGTACGTGGCCCTCTGGAACAACGCGCCGCTGGTCTCAGCCGCACTCCTCTCGCTGAGGATCGCCGCCCTCTCCGCGACCATCGCCACCCTGATCGGCACCGCCGCCGGCTTCGCGCTCGCCCGGTTCGGCCGCTTCCGCGGCCGCGGCGCCTTCGCCGCTACGCTGTCAGCGCCCCTGGTGCTGCCCGACGTCATCGTCGGTCTCTCGCTTCTCCTGCTGTTCGTGGTCCTGCAGCGCCTGACCGGCTGGCCCGCCGAGCGCGGCGCCTCCATCATCGCCATCGCCCACGCGAGCTTCGCCCTCGCCTATGTCGCCGTCGTGGTCCAGGCGCGGCTGGCAGACGCGGGGACCGAGTTGGAGGAGGCGGCGATGGACCTCGGCGCCTCGCCGTGGGGGGCCTTTCTCGCGGTCACCCTGCCGCT
The DNA here is from genome assembly GCA_035475015.1 of Acetobacteraceae bacterium. Classification (GTDB taxonomy): domain Bacteria; phylum Pseudomonadota; class Alphaproteobacteria; order Acetobacterales; family Acetobacteraceae; genus JAFKFI01. The sequence continues at coordinate 2,417 of DATIMU010000347.1, read as the reverse complement.
GATGGCGCCCGCCCTGGTCTCCGGGTGGCTGCTTGCCTTCACCCTGTCGCTCGACGACGTGGTGGTGGCGAGCTTCGTCTCGGGCCCCGGCGCCTCCACCCTGCCGATGGTGCTGTTCTCCGCGATGCGGCTCGGCATCACCCCCGAGATGAACGCGCTGGCGACAGTCGTGCTCGCGCTCGTGCTGCTGGCGCTATTCGGCGCATGGCTGGCCCGACGCTTGCCGGTTGCCGCTCGCACGCCGCTTCGCTAGGGTCCGCCGCTTTCCCGTTCACCAGGAACAATCGGCACCCGCCATGAGCCTTATCGCTGCCCGCCTGAATCGCATCAGCCCCAGCGCGACCATGGGCGTCGCCGGCAAGGCGCGCGCCCTCAAGGCGGCCGGGCGGGACGTGATCGGGCTTGCCGCGGGCGAGCCCGATTTCGACACGCCGCGCAACATAAAGGACGCGGCGATCCGCGCCATCGAGGCGGGCGAGACGAAATACACCGACGTCGCCGGCACCCCCGCGCTGCGTCGCGCCGTCGCCGCGAAGTTCCAGCGCGAGAACGGCATCGACTGCACCGCCGAGGAGGTCATCATCTCCTCGGGCTGCAAGCAGGTGATCTTCAACTGCATGATCGCCACGATCGACCCCGGCGACGAGGTCATCATCCCGTCGCCCTGCTGGGTCAGCTATCCCGATATCGTCTCGCTGGCGGAGGGTACGCCGGTGCTGGTGCCGTGCGGCCAGAACAACGGCTTCAAGCTGCGCGCCGAGGATCTCGAAGCGGCGATCACGCCGCGCACCAAGTGGTTCATGCTGAACAATCCGTGCAACCCGACCGGTGCGGCCTACAACGCCGAGGAGCTGCGGCCGATCTGCGACGTGCTGCTGCGCCACCCCGACATCTGGATCGCGACGGACGACATCTACGAGAAGCTCGCCTATGGCGGCTTCAAGCCGGCCACCATCCTGCAGGTCGAGCCGCGCCTCAAGGACCGCACGGTGACGATGAACGGCGTATCCAAGACCTACGCCATGACCGGCTGGCGCATCGGCTACGCGGCGGCCCCCGTGCAGCTCATCAAGGCGATGGACAAGCTGCAGAGCCAGTCCACCGCCTGTGCCTCCTCGATCGGCCAGGCCGCGACGTTGGAGGCCTTGGAAGGTTCGCAGGATTCCATTCCGCCGATGGTCGCGGAATACGAGCAGCGCCGCGACATGGTGGTGGAGATGCTGAACGCTTCGGCCGGCATCAACTGCCACAAGCCGGAGGGCGCGTTCTACGTCTATCCGAGCGTGCACGGCTGCATCGGCAAGACCAGCAAGGGCGGCAAGAAGATCGACGACGACGAGGCCTTCGTCACCGCGCTGCTGGAGGAGGAGGGGGTCGCCGCCGTCCACGGCGCGGCGTTCTGCTATCCCGGCCATTTCCGCATCAGCTACGCGACCGATAAGGAGTCGCTTCGCGAGGCTTGCACGCGCATCCAGCGGTTCTGCCAAGGACTGCACTGAGATTGCTGCACTGAGGACATCATGCCCGCTCTCGCGCAACGGCTGAACCGCACCCAGGTCGCCTCGTCCATCCAAATGTCGATCCGCGCGCGCGAGCTGCGCGCGGAAGGCAAGGACGTCATCTCGCTGGCGATCGGCGAGCCTGATTTCGACACGCCGCGCCACGCCATCGAGGCCGGCTATCAGGCGGCACTGAAAGGCGACACGAAATATCCGCCGCAGGACGGCACGCGCGCGCTCAAGGAGGCGGTCGCGCGCAAGTTCAAGCGCGACAACGACCTCGACTATTCGCCGGACGGCGAGATCATCGTCAGCAACGGCGCCAAGCAGACGTTGTTCAGTGCCTTCATGGCGACGCTCGACGACGGCGACGAGGTCATCATCCCGTCGCCCTATTGGGTCGCGTATCCGCTGATGGTGCAGCTCATCGGCGGCCAGCCGGTGTTCGTGAACTGCCCGCAGAACAACGGCTTCAAGCCGCGCCCCGAGGACATCGAGGCCGCGATCACGCCACGCACCAAATGGCTGATGCTCAACCTGCCGAACAATCCGACAGGTGCCGCCTGCACGCGCGAGGAGCTCGCCGCGATCGCTTCGGTGATGCGCCGTCATCCGCAGGTGTGGATCATGGCGGATGACATGTACGAGCATCTGGTGTTCGACGGCTTCGAGCACCACACCATCGCCGAGGTCGATCCCACCCTGAAGGAGCGCACGCTGACGGTCAGCGGCGTGTCCAAGACCTATGCCATGACCGGCTGGCGTATCGGTTTCGCGGGCGGGCCGAAGCCGCTCATCAAGGCGATGACCAACGTGCAGGGCCAGGCGACGGCTGGCATCTCGACCGTGGGACAGGCAGCGGCGGCGGCGGCGCTCGACGGGCCGCAGGACGGTGCGCGGGAGATGGCGGCGGCCTAC
>DATIMU010000346.1:0-5198 GCA_035475015.1 Acetobacteraceae bacterium | reverse complement strand
GTGGTGGACGGAAAACTCGCCGTCGACGGGTTCGCGGCGAAGGGGGCGAGCGGGTCCGCGCGTCTCACCGTGAGCGGCCCGCAGACCGCGCTGGCCGCCCGGTTGTCGGCCACGATGCAGAACCTGGCCGGAGCGGAGGCCAAGATCGACGCCGCGACCACGGTGAACGCGACGGCGCATGAGGCCAATGTCGCCAGCCTGGAGGCGACATGGAAGGGCCAGACCGCGCGGCTGCTCGCCCCGGTCCGCGTGGGCTTCGGGGGCGGCGTGACGGTGGATCGGCTGCGGCTCGGTCTCGAACGGGCGACCGTCGAGCTCGCCGGGCGTCTGTCGCCGACACTCGACCTGACCCTCGCGGTGCGCAACGTGACGCCCGATCTGGTCAAGCCCTTCGCCCCGGCGGTCGACGCGGACGGCACGCTGCAGGCCGACGCCAAGCTCACCGGTACGCCGGCGCGGCCGAGCGGCACGATCCGGGTGGAGGCGACCGGCTTGCGGATGCGGACCGGGCCGGGCCGGGCGCTGCCGCCCGCCAATCTCACCGCGACCGCCAACCTCGCCGGCGAGACCGCCCGGCTCGACGCGCGCCTCACCGCCGGGCGCCTCACCACGCTGACCGTGGCCGGCACGGCACCGATCGAGCCCTCGCGGCCGATGGATTTGCGCGCGGCGGGGAATGTCGATCTCGCGCTGCTCGACCCGATCCTCGCCCCGGACGGCCGCCGGGCGCGCGGCCGGTTGGCACTTGATGCCACCGTCGCCGGCACGATGGCCGCGCCGCGCCTGTCCGGCACCACCCGGCTCACCGGCGGCGAGATCCACGATTTCGGTCAAGGGGTCCATATCACCGACATCGCCGCCCAAATCGCGCTGGAGGGCGAGCAGGTCCGCATCGCGAGCTTCACCGGTCGCGCCGGCCCCGGCACCATCAAGGTCGCCGGCACCATAGGCGTGCTGTCGCCGGACAAGACCGTGGACGTGACCGTGACCGCGCGCAATGCCCGCCCGATCGCGAGCGACCGGCTGAGCGCCGATCTCGACGCGGACCTCACCTTGCGCGGGGCGCTGGCCGGGCAGCTGGCACTCGGCGGCACCGTGCGCATCCGCCGCGCCGACATCACTATCCCCGAAAAGCTGCCCCCGAGCATCGCGGTGCTCAAGGTGCGCCGCCCCGGCGAGAAGCCGCCGCCCCCGCCGGCGCCGGGGCCGGAAATCGCGCTCGACCTCACGGTGAGCGCCGAGCGCGCCATCTTCGTGCGCGGGCGGGGGATTTTCGCCGAGCTCGCCGGCTCGCTGCGGCTGCGCGGCACCAGCATCAACCCGCAGCCGCTCGGCGGCTTCACCATGCGGCAGGGCAATTTCAGCATCGCCGGCCAGACGCTGACCTTCACCAAGGGCGAGGTCAGCTTCAACGGCGGCAGCCTGACCGACCCCAGCATCAACTTCGTCGCGAGCAGCACCAACGGCTCGGTGACCGCGATGCTGACCATCTCGGGCACCGCCAGCGCGCCCAAGATCACCCTCTCCAGCGTCCCCGAGGCGCCGCAGGACGAGGTGCTGGCGCAATTGCTGTTCAAGCGCAGCGCGTCCTCGCTGAGCCCGTTCGAGCTGGCCTCGATCGCCGGCGCCCTGGCCTCGCTGACGGGCGCCGGCCCGGATGTCGGCAACCCGCTGGAAAGCCTGCGCAAGGGCTTCGGGCTCGACCGCCTATCGGTCGGCAGCGGCGCCAACGGCAGCGCCAGCCTGCAGGCGGGCCGCTACGTCGCACCCGGGGTGTTCGTCGGCGCCAAGCAGGGCACCAGCGGGACGAGCACGCAGGGGCTCGTGCAGGTGGATCTCTACAAGGGCCTCAAGCTGCAGGGCACGGTCGGCACCGGCGCCAACACCAACCCGGGCGCCACGGCCGCCGATTCGGGCGGGAGCAGCATCGGGCTGACGTATCAGTTCGACTACTGAGCCCGGCCCTCACCCCAACCCTCTCCCAGAGGGAAGAGGGCTTTCGTTTCTCCCTGTCCCTGCGGGAGAGGGCCGGGGTGAGGGGCTAAGCGTTGTTGTCGTCCCACCCGCCGTCGTCGCCGCCCGAACTGTCCCACGAGGCCTGGTCGCCACCGCCGCCGGCGTCCCAGCTTCCCTGGTCGGCGTAGCCGCCGCCCTGGTCGGTGCCGGCATCGGGGGTGGTCCAGCTTCCCTGGTCGACATAACCCTGATCGCCGCCGGCCGGCGCGCCCCATGGGCTGCTCTCGCCGGGGGCGGCGGGCGCGAAGCCCGAACCGGCGCCCAATTCGCTGGCCGCCGCGCGATGCGGCGAGAACATGTCCATCAACGCATTGCCGACCACCAAGCCGCCGGCGACCCCGGCGGCGGTGGTCAATGCCGAGCCGAGGAATCCCGAGCCGGACCGCTGGAACATGCCCGGCTGATAGCCGGGCGCGTATTGCGGCGGCGGCGGTGGTCCGCCCGGCGCGTACCCTTGAGGCTGCGCATAGGGCTGTTGCCCGCCGCCCTGGTTCCAGGCGGAGGGAGGCGCGGGCGGACGAGCGGCGCCGCCCCCGAAAATTCCGCTCAGGAACCCACCCGAACGCGGCTGCTCGGCCGCCTGCTGAGCCTGAGCCGCCGCCTGGGCTTGCTGGAGCTCGTATTCAAGCCGCTTGATCCGGTTCTGTGCCTCCGCCAGCGCATGCTCCTGCACGAAGGCGGTCTGCGTCAGGCGATAGCGCGCCTCCGGGTATTTCGCGAACAATTCGCCGATCAGCGCATCCGCCTCCCGGTCGATCGGCGGCAGCGACGGCGCCGCGCCCGGCACCGAGCCGAAGCTGGCACTCGGCACCCCGCCCACCCGCTCGATGAAGCGCGTGATGATGTCGCGTTCCTCGTTGGTCATGGCACCCCTGGGGTCCTTCTGGTTGACCGTTCCGACGGCAGCCCCGATGTGGCCCGCCGCGCTACGCGCTTCAAGCCATGATCCGGCTCAGGACGAGCGGCGCCAACTCCATGAGACGGCGTACTGCAAGGCGCCAGAGACAAGGCTGAGCTTGCTGGCCGGCAAACGCCAGTCCAACCGATCGGCCCGCCAGTTCCGCAAACAGGAATGGACGTCCCAATAGACCATCCGCAGGACATCGGTTTGTCCGGCCATGCCATGCTTCATGGCCATCGCGCCGACGCCCTTGCTGTATCCGCGCGACACCCGCAGCAAATCCCGGAGGCCGGATCGCCCATGATCGTGCGATACTACGAGGTCGGGCTTGTACAGGACCGGTACACCGCCATGCAGGGCGCGATAGACGAACTCGCAATCCTCGGCGGATTTTAGCCGCGTCCCCGCGCCAAATCGCGCGTCGAACCAGCCGATACGGTCGATCACCGGCCTGCCGATGGCCAGATTCGCGCCGTGCAGGAAGCCAAGCAGACCGCCCACGCCATGCAGGCGCTCCTCGATCGGCGATGTCTTGGCCGCGAGCCAGAGATGGTCGGGATTGTATTGCTCAACGCGGCCGCCGATCACCTGAAGCAAGTCCGAGGAAAACAGCCGCGCCGCCGTCCGTACCCAGTCCCGCTCGGGCAGGCAATCGTCGTCGGTGAACAGGATCACCGGATGGACCGCCTGTCGGATTCCGGCGTTGCGCGCAGCGCCGAGACCAGGGCGCCCCTCGTAGACATAGGTGACGGGAAACGACGCACGATCGCGGAAAGCCGCGATCACGCCGCTGGTCTCATCGGTGGACGCATTGTCGACGACGATCACCTCCGCTCCGGCCGACAGCCCGGTGAGATCGAGCGACCCGATCAAGTCCAGCGTGCGCCGCAGGGAAGCGCTGCGGTTGTGCGTGCAAATGACCACCGAGACGCCAGGCAAAGCCACCCCTTGGATCGCCGCCTCCGCCACGTCAGACGCCCAAGCGACGCTTGAAGGAGGCGAGTGCCAAGCCCGGCAACATTCTCAGCGCCTTGCTGAGATAGATTACCCCCTGGTCGCGGACCACGGAATAGTGCTGCGGATGGACGACATTGAGGCTGATCTCGGCCGGCGCGGGCCGCAGCTCGGCGTGCTCGTGCAGCAGGTCCCGCGTGCAGTACAGAAGCATGTTCTGCTGATACCAAATCTCCACGTCAGCAAACCCCCAGACGCGGGGCCGGATCAGGTCCACTGCCACGCAGCCGGCGGCGGCGAACAGCGCGCGCCAGTGATCCTGCCATTGCTCGTTGATATGGTCGAGACCACCCTGGCCAGGAATCGCCGCCGAGAACAGCACGGCCGGCGCGGCGGAGACGAGATAGCGGACCAGTTCCGTCCCAACTTCTCGCGGCAGGTGCTCCGCGACCTCGAGGCAGATCGCCAGGTCGAACCTGCGGCCGAGCGTCGGCGGTCGCCGCAAGTCCGAGGCGATGAAGCGATCTGTCGGGATGAGCAGCGTCGAGCGATCGACGTAGTACCCGTCGATGCCGGTCAGGTCTGCCACACCAAGCTCGCCGAACGCCGCCAGCCAAGTGCCCAACCCGCACCCGACGTCCAGTATGGCGCGGGGGGCGAGGGCTTCCATCACGAGGGGCGCCACGCGCCGCGCCGACGCGAGCGATCCGGCAGCTTGCCAGGCATAGAAAGCATCGTCGTAGACCGCCCCGCCAGACTTCCGATGCGCCAACGCAAACCCTCCCGCGGTCTCGCCGGTGTACGACAAGGTCCGCCGGGAGTGCGGCTATGAAGAGCCTCGATTTATTATGTTTCGAAACATTATGTATCATGGCTCGTCGCGGGATGGATTTGCCGGAACACGGTGCGCAAGCGGTCCGGCCCGAAGCGGTCCTCGAACACCTCGGCGCCGCGCTCTGCCAGGCGCTCGCGCAAGGCGGGGTCGCGCATGAGATCGAGACAGGCCGCCGCGAAATCTTCCGCGCTGTCGCCGAACAGCAGATCGGTCCCGCCGGCGAGTTCGAGGCCCTCGGCGCCCAGCACCGTCGAGACCACCGGGACGCGAAAGCTGAACGCCTCGAGGATCTTGATGCGGGTGCCCGCCCCGGACCGCACCGGCACGATCGCCACGTCGGCCGCCGCGTAATAGGGGGCGAGTGTCGGCGGGTCGGGGACGATCTCCACCCCGTCGAGTTCGGCCAGCCGCCGGATCGCGGCATCCGGGCGGCGCCCGGCGATCACCAGGCGGAACGGCGCCGGCGCGGAGCGGCGCAGGATCGGCAGGATC
>DATIMU010000345.1:0-2377 GCA_035475015.1 Acetobacteraceae bacterium | reverse complement strand
TGGCGAGCTGCTCCCAGTCGAATTTTTCCCCGGGGTCCTCCTTGCGGTCGGGGGCGACGTCGCTGTGGCCGACCACGTTGCGCGCCGGGATCGGGTGGCGCGCGAGGATCGACAGGCATAGATCGCACACCGCCGCGCCCTGCAGGATGGAGAACTCGCGGTAGCCCCATTCGTGGCCGGGATTGACGATCTCGATGCCGACCGAACGGCCGTTCAACTCGCTCGCGCCGCGCCAATAGGAGATGCCGGCGTGGAACGCGCGCCGCGCCTCGGGCACCAGGCGCCAGATCGCGCCGTCCTCCTCGACGACGTAGTGCGAGGACACCTTGGCCTCCGGGTCGCGCAGTCGGTCGATCGCCTCCCGTGCCGATTTCATGCCGGTGTAGTGCAGGATCAGCATGTCGATCGGCGCGCCGGCCGGGCGGTCGTCCTGGTTCGGGCTGGGCAGGTCGCGGATGTCGAGGCTCACGGGCGCGCGGGACTCACAGGCCCCGCTCGCGCTTGATGCGGTCCCACGCGGCATTGATCCGCGCGACCTTTTCGCCGGCGCGCCCGATGAACTCCTGCGGCACGCCGCGCGAGGCAAGGCTGTCGGGGTGGTTCTCGCGCATCAGCTGCTTCCATGCGGCGCGCAGCTGCTCGTCAGTGGCGGACCGGGCGACGCCGAGCACGCCGTAGGCGTCGGGCTCGTCCGAGGGCGGCTGGCGCGGCAGGGCGCCGCGGGCCCGGTCCCACGCGATCTGGTCGAGGCCGAAGCCGCGATGGACCCGGGAGAGGAATTCGAGCTCGGCGCCGTTCACCGGGCCGTCGGCGCGGGCGATCACGAAGAGGGCCGCGAGCACGTCCTCCAGCACGCCACGATTGTCGGCGAAGGCCTCGCCGAGCTGGTCCGCATAGGGGATAAAACTGTCGCCGCTCTCGCGCGCCTGGTCGAACAGCCGGCCGATGTCGCGCACCGACTCGGGCGGGATGCGGAACTGGCGCTTGAAGGCGTCGATCTCGGCGCGCTTCACCGGGGCGTCGCATTTGGCGAGCTTGGCGGCGAGCACCACCACGCTGATGGCGAAGAGCTGTTCGCGCTGGCCGAGCAGGGCGGCCATCCGCGCCGGGCTGAAACCGAGCTCCCCCAGGCGCATGTTGGGCATCACGCCGCCATCCGCGGCATGGCCGAGGGCGGCGCCGAGCACCGCGCCGAACGGCCCGCCCATCGCGAAGCCGGCCACGCCGCCGATGATCTTGCCCCAGTAGCTCACGGATGCCGGTCCATCACCTCCATCTATCATGCGGAGGTTTACGGCGGCAAAACACCTGCCCATCCTCCGCCGCGTTCCGGCGTGGTGGCGAGCGACCCGGAAGGCTAGAGTTCGCGCGCCGCGTGCATCGGCCGAGGGGGACCGGCGCGGCGCAAGGGGACATCCATGTCAGGCAACGTCGGCAACAAGCAGTCCACCGGGGCGGTGTTCAACAACAACAACACCGGAACGTTCAATACATGCTCCGCCACGGTCCGTGACCATGTGCTCGGGCCGTATCTCAAGGCCAAGATCGCCAACCTCATCGGCGCGAGCCGCGACGCGATCATGTGGGGCCAGCCGGTCATGTTCTCCTTTCCCTACGCCAACGACGAGGGCGTCATCAAAGGCTTCGACATCGAGAAGGGCCTGCGGATCGACCTGCAGAAGGCCCAGCTGCACAAGGACCAGGCGGGCAAGGAGCAGCATTATGCCTGCCTGCAGGTGCAATGGGGTACCGGCAGCAAGAACACCGGCGGAGCCTATGCCGGCGCGCTGATCCGGGTTAGCCATGTGTTCAGCCTCCTCACCATCCACGACGCGCTCGAGAAGAGCTTCGAGTGGGGCAAGTACTGCAGGGTCGACCCGCCTCTGCCGAACACCTGACGCGATCCGCTTCGCCGTTTCTCCAGAGGGCTATGTACGACGATGGCAGGCTGGCAGTTCTGGATCGATCGCGGTGGCACGTTCACGGACATCGTCGCCCGTGATCCTGAAGGGCACCTCTCGACCAGCAAGCTGCTGAGCGAGAACCCCGGCCGCTACCGGGACGCCGCCATCGCCGGCATCAAGGCGGTGCTCGGCGTGCCGCTCGACGCCGCCATTCCGCTCGGCGTGGTGGAGGCGGTGAAGATGGGCACCACTGTCGCCACCAACGCGCTGCTCGAACGGCGCGGCGAGCGCACGCTGCTGGTGGTCAATCGCGGCTTCGCCGACGCGCTCCGCATCGGCAACCAGGCCCGCCCGCGCCTGTTCGACCTCGAGGTGAGGCTGCCGGCGCTGCTGCACGACCGGGTGGTGGAGGTCGCCGGCCGGGTTGGCGTGAACGGGGACGAGATCGAGCCGCTCGACGAGGCGGCGGCGCG
>DATIMU010000344.1:0-5020 GCA_035475015.1 Acetobacteraceae bacterium | reverse complement strand
ACCCTCCCCCTGAGCAGCGCGGGCCGGCTCACCCGGCCCTGCGTGCAGCCTAGCCCCGAACTTCGTCCGGCGGCAAAGCGGGTTCAGGCGAGAGCGACACCGCCGCGGCGGCGGCTGCGACGGTACAGCAGCGTCACCACGATCGCGCCGTTGAGCAGGTTCCACAGCACGCCATTGGCGAAGGCCGCGCGATACGAGCCGGTCGCATCGAAGATCGCGCCCGACATCCAGCCGCCCAGCGCCATGCCGAACAAGGTCGCCATGACGACGACGCCGAACCGCGTGCCGGCTTCGCGGGCGGGGAAATACTCGCGCACGATGATCGCGTAGCTCGGCACGATGCCGCCCTGGAACAGCCCGAACAGCCCCGAGATCACGAACAGCGACGTCAGCCCGTTGAAGCCGAGATAGAGTAGCAGCGCGATGCCTTGCAGAACCGAGCCGAGCAGCAAGGTTGGCAGGCCGCCGATGCGGTCGGCGATGAAGCCCGACGCGATGCGGCTCACGATGCCGCAGGCGAGCATCACCGACAGCATCTCGGCGCCGCGCGCGACACCGTAGCCGAGGTCGCCGCAATAGGCGACGATGTGCACCTGCGGCATCGACATCGCGACACAGCAGCCGACCCCGGCAACCGCCAGCAGGATCATCAGCGTGTTGGGCGATAGGCCGAGCGATCCCGACCCGAACAGATGCGCGCTCCTTGCCTGCGCGGGGGCGGGATGCTGCACTGGCGGCCGGCGCCGCAGCGCCAGCGCGAGCGGGACCATCGTCACCGCGCAGAACACGCCGATGACGATGTAGGTGTCGCGCCAGCCTTGCGTCTGCATGAAGTGCTGCACCACGGGCGGCCAGATCGTGCCGGCGAGATAGTTGCCGGACGCGCAGATCGCCACCGCGATGCCGCGCCGCTTGGTGAACCACAGCGACACGTCGGCGATCAGCGGGCCGAACGTGACCGAGGTTCCGATGCCGACGAGCAGGCCTTGCGCCAGCGCGAATTGCCACAGGCTCGCGGTGAACCCGCTCACCACGAAGCCGAGGCCGAGCGCGATCGCGCCCGCCATGAGCGGCAGCGTGATCCTGAAGCGGTCCGCGAGCCAGCCCGCCAGCACGCCGCCGACCGCGAAGCCGACCATCGTGAACGTATAGGCCAGCGACGCATCGGCGCGGGTGCCGCCGAACTCGGCCTGCACCTCGGGCAGCGCGACCACGACGCACCACATGCCGACGCCGCCGATCGTGGCGAGCGACATGGACGCAGCCAGGCGCCACCAGGCGTAGACGCTTTCCGGCTCGCTGGTTCTGCTGGCCACGGCTCGGCGCTTCCTTTCCATGAGCGGCGGACGCTACCACCGGGCCAGTCGCTTCGGCCATGCCACCACGGGAGGGCTCGGTTGCGCGCTCTGGGTCCGGGTGTGACAATCGGTGCAATCGAGACCGGGAGAGAAACACCAATGGCAACGCAACGTCAGGTCGCGATCGTGACGGGAGCGGCGAGCGGCATCGGGCGGGCGATGGCACTCGGCCTGCTGCGGGGCGGCATCGACGTCGCCGGCGTGGACCGGGACGCGGCGCTGCTCGCGGAACTTGAAGGCGAGGCCAGTGGGAAGGCGGCGGGCGCGTTGCAGACCATCCGGGCCGATCTTGCCGACCCGACGGCATTCGATGCCGTCGTTGCCGCCGTGCTCGACAGGTCCGGCCGCATCGACGTGCTGGTCAACAACGCCGGGATCGGCCAGGGCTCGGTTCGCGCCGATCAGCGCACGAACCCGCTCCGCTTCTGGGAGATCACGCCCGAGCAATGGGGCCGCTTCGTCGCGGTGAACGCCACGGCGCCCCTGATGATGGCGCGCGCGGTGACGCCGCACATGCTGCGCGCCGGGCGCGGCCGGATCGTCACCGTCACGACCAGCCTCGGCACGATGATCCGGGGTGGCTACGTGTTGTACGGCGCGAGCAAGGCGGCGGCGGAGGCCGCGACGGCGGTGATGGCGGCGGACCTCGCGGGCACCGGCGTGACCGCCAACGTGCTGGTCCCCGGCGGTATGACGGATACGCGCATCGTGCCGGAGGGGGCTGTCGCGGACCGCAGCCGGATGCTGCGCCCCGAGATCATGGCGCCTCCGCTGCTCTGGCTGGTCTCGGACGAGGCGGCAAAAGTGACCGGCCGGCGCTTCCTCGCGGCGCATTGGGACAGCTCGCTCGCACCCGCCCAGGCGGCCGAGAAATGCGGCGCGCCGATCGCCTGGACCAGCATCGCGACGATGCCGATCGAGCCTGACTAGACGGTTTGCGCGCCGCCCGTTGCCTCGGTAGTATGGGCAAGATACTGACGGGTAGGCATCCCGAGGGAGAGACGGAATGAAGTTCGGCATTTTCTATGAGCTGCAATTGCCACGCCCGTGGGGGGTAGACGACGAGCGGCAGCTTTATCAGAACGCGCTCTCCCAGGTGGAGCTCGCCGACAAGCTCGGCTACGACTATGCATGGGAGGTGGAGCACCACTTCCTTGAAGAGTACTCCCACTCGCCGCAACCGGAGGTCTTCCTCGCCGCCGCGAGCCAGCGGACCAAGAATATCCGTCTCGGCCACGGCATCGTGCAGATCACCACCAACCATCCCGCCCGCGTCGCCGAGAAGATCGCGTGCCTCGATCTGGTGAGCAACGGGCGCGTCGAGTTCGGCATGGGCGAGGGCGCCAGCATCACCGAGCTTGGCCCGTTCGATCGCCAGATGGAGAACAAGCGCGAGGTGTGGGATGACGCGGTGCGCTGCATCCTGCCGATGTTCAAGGATGCCGGCTGGGAATATGACGGCCCGCACTTCAAGTTTCCCCTCCGCATCGTGCTGCCGAAGCCGGTGCAGAAGCCGCACCCGCCGCTCTGGGTCGCTTGCTCGCAGCTCGAGACGATCGAGATGGCCGGCCGGCGCGGCATCGGCGCGCTGGGCTTCCAGTTCCTCAGCGCCGAGATGGCGCACGCCTGGGTGCACGCCTACTACAATGCCTTCACCAAGCGGCAGGAGAAGCTCGCCGATTACCAGAGCAACTGCAACATCGCGATGGTGAGCTATTTCATGTGCGCCGAGACCGACGAGGAGGCGCGCCGCCGGGCCGAGGGTGTGACGTTCTTCCAGTTCTCGCTGGCCTATTACAGCGGCTCGCGCAACCGCGAGCGTGCCGCGCCGGGTACGGTGAGCCTGTGGGACGAGTACATCGCCTGGAAGAAGGCCAACCCGGAAGCGGTGGAGAAGGCGCTGCGCGGCGGCCTGATCGGCTCGCCCGAGACCATCCGGCGCAAGCTGCACCGCTTCAAGGAATCCCGGGTCGACAGCATCATCCTGCTCAACCAGGCGGGACGGAACACCCACGAGCACATCTGCGAAAGCCTCGAGCTGTTCGCCAAGGAGGTGATGCCGGAGTTTCACGGCATGGAGCCGGAGCACCAGGCCTGGAAGCAGCGTGTGCTCAATCGCGAGATCGAGCTCGAGGAGATCGATACCGATCCGTACAAGGAGCGCGTCGGGGTGGGCAAGGGTGTCACGATCGACAAGCTGGTCGCGGCGGCGGAGTAAGGCCCTCACTCCGGCCCTCTCCCAGGGGGAGAGGGAGAAGAAAAAAGCGCCCTCTTCCAGGGGGAGAGGGAGAAGAAGGAAAGCCCTCTTCCTTTGGGAGAGGGCTGGGTGAGAGGGTGCGCTGGACTTTCCCGATCTCGGTCCTAACCTTCCAAGCGCAACAACCGCGGAGAACACGCCATGCCGCGATACGATTACCTCTGTCATCAGTGTGGCGGGTTCGCGGAGACTCGGCCCATTGCGGAGTATGCCGACCCGCAGCCCTGTCCCGGCTGCGGCGAGCTTGCCCAACGTACGCTGACCGTCCCGAGCCTCGGCGCAGGCACCAGCGAGCCGGCGAGCGTGGCGGCTTCCTGGCAGCCCGGCGGCGGTGCGCGGCATTTCGGCGGCTGCAGCTGTTGTGGCGGCAGCAGTGGCTTCCGCTCGGACGCGGTTTCCGCCGAAGCCGGATAGCGTATTAGGGGAGAATTACGAATGAGCACGTCGATGCTGGGTCTCGACGGGAAATGCGCCGTCGTGTTCGGCGGCGGGCAGGGCATGGGCGAGGCCACAGCGCGCTGTCTGGCGGAGGCGGGCTGCGACGTCGCCGTGGTCGATCTCGTCGAGGAGCGCGCCGCCAACGTCGCGAAAATCGTCACCGACGCGGGACGGCGCGGCGTGACCGTGCTCGGCGACGTGCTGGATGACGCGCAGGTGCCCGGCATTGTTTCCGCCGTCGAGGAGAAGCTCGGCGGCATCGACATCATGGTGTCGATCGTCGGGCAATCGGCGTTCGGCTCGGCGCTGGAGATGACGCCCGAGACCTGGGACCTCGATCAGCGCCGCAACCTTCGCTACTTCTTCGTCGTGGCGCGCGAGGTCGCGGCGGCGATGATCCGGCGTGGGCGCAGCGGCGCGATGGTCGGCATCGCCTCGGTGGACGGCATCCAGGGCTCGGCGTACCACGCCTCGTACGGCGCGGCGAAAGCGGGGTTGATTAGCTTGGTGAAGTCGCTCGCGGTGGAGTGGGCGTCGAACGGCATCCGGGTTAACGCCATCGCGCCAGGCCACATCGTGACGCCGCGCCTCTATGACACCAACGAGCGGGTTGCCTATTACGCGGAAAGCCCGATCCCGATGAAGCGGCGCGGCCAGCCGGTTGAGATCGCCAAGGCCGCGACCTTTCTTGCCTCTGGTCTCGCGAGCTATGTCAGCGGGGTGACCTTGCCGGTCGACGGTGGGCTGCTGGCGGCGAATCTTATCAACGCCGGCCATGTGTTCCAGCGGCCGCCACGCTGAATTCCGGGGAGGGAGAACAATGAATTTCGAGCAGATCACCTACGAGGTGAAGGGCACCACGGCGCTCGTCACGCTGAACCGGCCGGAGCGGCGCAACGCGCTGAGCGGCAAGCTGCTCGGCGAGCTGGCGGCGGCGCTGATGGAGGCCGACGAGCACAACGCGGTG
>DATIMU010000343.1:0-1556 GCA_035475015.1 Acetobacteraceae bacterium | reverse complement strand
TGGGATCGGCCATCAGCAGTCCCCTAAAGCCAGTCAGCGAGGCTGCCCGGCATCGCCTGTTTGAGGCGGCGGCGGGCGTGGAACATGCGGGTCTTCACGGTATCGACCGGGCAATCGACGATCTCCGCGATCTCGCGGTAGCCCATGCCGTGGAAGTAAGTCAGGTCGACGACCGCGCGGTGATCGGGCGAAAGCCGATCCATCGCCAGCACGAGGCAATCGTGCAGCCGCCGATGATGCACTTCCTCATCCGGCGCAGGCTCGGTGCTGACGCGCGTGTCGTTTTCCGGATCCTCGACCGGGTCCGGCCAGCGCAGCTTCGCTTTATAGGCCTTGCGATAGGCAATGGCGAAGATCCAGGTCGAGGGCTTGCTCGATCCCCGGAAATTCGCCGCCGTCTGCCACACCACCATCATCGTATCGTCCAGTACCTCTTCGATCAGCTGGGGCCGCTTGAGCAACGTGGTGAGGAAGCGGGTCAGGCGCGGCTGGTACATGCGGTACAACCGTTCGAACGCCTGCAGCTCCTGCCTCGCGACGCGCGCAATCAGCTCCCCTTCGTCGCGAGCACTCGCTCGCGCCGCCTCGGTCCGGGGCCGCCTCATGGTCCCCGACCAGCTCAATTTGGGTCTCTGCCCACCGCCATGAGTGCCGCTCGATTCGGGAAAGGTTCACGCAAGGAACCGGGAGCTTTTAGCGGTTTTCGTCCCGAAACGATACTGAACCGAAGCTGCGTTGCGCAAGCACCCTCGCAGCGACCACGCAGGCGCTGAACAGGCCACCTTCGAGGGCGCCGGTAATCATCTGGCTGACCGGGCCGAAGCGGCGCTCGCCGACGATGGCGCCGATCTGGTCGAGGCGGAGCCGCGAATCCGGGAAAGTCGCCGCGAGCAGGTCAAGGCTTCCGCCCATCATCCGCCCGCCCAGCAGCGGCACGAGAATGCCGGCGACGGCGCCCGCCGCGGCGGCCATCAGGACTGCAACGCGGAGCCGCCGTCCGGGGCGCGATGCGAGCCATGCGGCGAAGCCTACCGCGCCGCCAAGCAGCACCCCCTCCAAAGCACCCGTCATCCCCGCCGGCGAGCGGCCGAACAGCAGGTTGAAGGCGTCGACCCCGAGCAGCTTCACGATCCCACCGACGATCAATCCGCCGAGCGCGCCGCCGGCTACGCTCCAGCGCCAATCGCGCACCGCGAATGCTCCCGCGATGGCGATCCCGAAGCTGACGCCGGCGGCCCCGATCAGCGCGACGGCAATGGTCAGGCACAGGATCACGAGCAGGATCGACACGGCTCCCATGCCGGGCGCCAGCGGCTGGGAAGCCCCGGCGAAGCCATAGAAAATTCCGCCGATGAACCCCGCAAGGCCGCCGCCGATCATCCCTGCGGCGCCCAGCAGCAGCGCGTCTTGCCACCTAGGGCGCGCCACCAGAGGGCCTGCCGTCGCCGCGACCTCGCTCTCGACCGGCGCAATGAACCGGTAGCCGTGCTTGGGCACCGTCTCGATGAACCGCGGGCTCGCCACTTCATCGCCGAGCGCCCGGCGGAGCGCCTTGA
>DATIMU010000342.1:0-7507 GCA_035475015.1 Acetobacteraceae bacterium | reverse complement strand
GACGATATCGAGGTCCGTGCCGAAAAAGCCGCTGTAGCGGTGCTTCTTGATGACGTGCTCACCGGGTGCCGGGGCGAGCGCGGAGTAGATGTCCACGCCCGGCGTGCCGTCCACCAAGGCGTCACGATTGGCGATCGGCGGGTGCATGTCGTCAAACAGACCCATGTCGCAGCCATCGCGACGATGCACATGAGCCGTATAGATCACACGGATCGCGGCCTCGCGACACATCTTCAGGGCTTCGGCAAGCTTGGGCACCATGGCCCGCGCGGCAGGCGTTTCCATCGGAGCGCCGGCGGCCACGAAGTCGTTTTGCATATCTACCACGATCATCGCGGTCTTGGCAGGGTCGATCGCATTGACTTGCATCGTCGGGTCCTCTCGATGGTCAGCGAATCGCATACCGAGGGCGCGCAGCCAGGGTATTCCCTTGAACTGCCGAGACGCGCTTCTGAGATTTACAATGCGCCCATCGGGATTGGATCGCAACGTTCCATTTGCCTGGACTGCCCTGGAACCTATCGCGTGCACTCAGCCGATCCCGCGGCCTCCTCGCGCGATCTCTGCCCGAGAAATATTCCGTATCAGACGTAACGAAACGTCGTGAACATGCCCGCCTCGGCGTGGTACAGCAGGTGGCAGTGAAACGCCCAGCATCCGGGATTGTCGGCGTCGAACGCGAGCACCACGCGCTTGCCGGGGGGCACCAGCACGGTGTCTCGCACCGCGCCGGCGAAGCTCGGGCGGCTTGAAGCTGAAATCGCCGAGTATCAGCACGATCTCCTGCTCGCCCGGCCGGTCCTGCGCATCGCGGCTGATGAGCGGGGCGTGAGCAGCAGTTGCTCCTACAGTCCCTGGTGCGAGTGCATCCAGTAGGTGCCGCCGAAGCGCAGCGGGAAATCATAGTCGGCCGCGCCGCCGGCCGGGATCGGCGGGCCGGAGATGCCGGGCACGCCGTCCTGCCGCCAGGGCGGCGTCAGGCCGTGCCAATGGATCAGGCTGGGCTCGCCGATGCCGTTCTCGACGCGCACGCGGAACGGTCGGCCGATTTCGGTGCGGATGCCGTGCATGCCGTCCGGCTGACGGATGCCGACCGAGGCCGGGCGGCCGTTGACCTCGATGGTGCGGCGCTCCAGCCGCAGCACCGTGGGATCGGCCGCCGCCGTCGCCGCCGTCGCCGCGGTCGCGGGCAGCGCCGCCAGCGCGAGGCCACCGAGGATGGCTTCACGGCGTGACGGCATCGCGGGGCCTCCTTGGCCGGGGAGCGTCAGACGAGCGGCCTCGCAATATGCGCCGCATAGGCGGGCCGTTCCAGCAGCCGATCATACCACGCCCGCAGCCGTGGCGCCGCCGGTCGGTCGATCTCCATGGTGAACCAGCGATGGACGTGCACGCCCCAGGCGATGTCGGCGATGCTCGGCGCGTCGCCGGTGATGAAGGGATGGCGCGACAGCGGCGCCTCGAGGAACGCCCAGACCCGTGCGGCGTCGGTCACGCCCTGCGCCAGCGCCGCCTGGTCGCGATCCGCCGGCTTGGTGCGGACCATGCCCCAGAACACCACGCCCATCGGCCGGTTGAGCTGGGTCTGCTGGCAGTCGAGCCACTGGTCGATGCGGGCGCGCAGGCGGGCGTCCCAAGGGTAGTAGGGCGTGTTGCCGGCGGCGCTGGTGCAGAGATAGCGCAGGATGGCGTTGCTCTCCCACATCGAGAACTCGTCCTCCTGCAGGGTCGGGACGAGGCCGGTGGGGTTCATCGCCCGATACTCCGGCGTGTCGGTCTGGCCGAACGCGCCGCCGACATCCTTTCGCTCGTAGGGCTGCTTCAGCTCCTCGAGCAGCCAGATCACCTTCATGACGTTGCTGGACGTGTCGCGGCCCCACAGAATGCGGTGCATCGGCGGTTCCCTCCTGGTTGCTGATGCCCGAGACTAGGACGCTTGCGGGCCGTCACAAAGCGGAGCACATCGCGCCGATGATCCTGTCCGTCCGCACCGCCGCGCTGCTCTGCACGCTGGCGGCAGCCCTTGCCCTCGGCATCGCGCTGGCGTCCGAAGCTTGGGGCGGACTGGTGCCTTGCGCCCTGTGCCTGTGGGAACGTTGGCCGTACCGGGTCGCCATCGCGTTCGGCCTGGTGGCGCTGGTGCTGCCGCCGCGTGCCGGGCGGCTGGTCCTGATGCTGCTGCTGCTCGCTGTCCTGGTCGGCGCCGCGCTGGCCGCCGTGCATGTCGGGGTGGAGCAGGGCTGGTGGCCGAGTCCGCTGCCGGAGTGCGCCGCTCCCAGGTTCCACGGCGGCAGCATCGCCGAACGGCTCGCCCACATGCCGGCGACGCCCGCCAAGCCATGCGACGACGCGACCTATCTCGTCCCCGGCCTGCCCGTCTCGATGGCCGCGATGAACCTGATCTATGCCGGCGGCTTTTTCGCCATTCTCGCCCTCTATCTCGCGCGCGGCTTGCGGCGGCCGCGATGACGGATCATCCCCGACTGCCCGGTGACCTTCCCGCGGGGGAAAGCACTGCGCGCATGATCCGCGTCGACCATGCCGGCGAATATGGCGCGGCCCGCATCTACGCCGGCCAGCTCGCTGTGCTGGGGCGCGGCGAGGCGGGCGACGTGCTGCGCCATATGCAGGCCCAGGAGCAGCGCCACCTCGACGCCTTCGACGCCCTGATCGCCGACCGCCGCGTCCGCCCCACCGCGCTGCTGCCGCTCTGGCACCTCGCCGGCTTCGCCCTCGGCGCGGCGACGGCCGCCCTCGGCGAGCGCGCGGCGATGGCCTGCACGGTGGCGGTGGAGGAGACGATCGACGCGCACTACGCCGGCCAGGTCGCCGCGCTCGGCGACGACGAGGTGGCGCTGCGCGACACGGTCGAGAATTTCCGCCGCGAGGAGGTCGAGCACCGCGACACGGCACTCGCCCGAGAGGCGGAGCGCGCGCCGGGCTACCGGCTGCTCACGGCGGTCATCCGCGTCGGCTGCCGCGCGGCGATCCGGCTGAGCGAGCGGGTGTGATCCGCGTCGCCTGGCTGGGCCGCGCGGGAAACCCATTCCCAAAACGGGCAGCCACACGACAGGAGTCGAGTCGAATGCCCGTGCGCGGTCTCGCGACGATGATTGCTGGCGCGCTGGTCCTGGGGCTGACCGCCGCGCCCGCCTCCGCGACGACGCTGAGCGCGTCGAGCATCCTCGGCGAATTCAACGCGGTGGTGTTCAACAACGTCAGCGGCAGCTGCTGCGATTTCGAGAGGCCGGTGGTGATCGGCGGCAATCTCAGCGGCGGCGGAACCTTCGCCGACAAGGGCGCCGCCGGGCTGCCGGCGGGCTACGGCACCGCCAACGTCTGCGGCGCCGCGACCGGGCATTTCAACGCCAACGGCGCGCAGGTCTATGTGGGGGGCACCAACAGCGCGGTGTTCTCCGGCGGCACGGTGCACAGTGGATATAGCTTCGCCGACCCGATCTCCGCCTTCCAGATGCCGCTGGAGGCCGACCGCACCAAGGTGATCTGAAACTTCTACGACGCGACGATCGTCAATCTCACGCAGTTCGAGGGCGTGGTGCTGGCGCCCTACGCCACGGTGCACAATTCCAGCCCCATCGAGGGCACGCTGATTGCCAGCGCGTTCAACTCCGGCGGCGAGCTGCACTAACACCCGTTCACCGACAACCTGTCGTTCCTCGCCCCCACCGGCGTCCCCGGGCCCCTCGGGACGGCGATCCTCGGCATCGGACTGCTCGGGTTGCTCGGAGCGCGGCTGGCGGGGCGGCGGCGCTAGCTCTCCAGCTCGGTGTCCCAGTAGAGGAAGTCGCGCCAGCTCTCGTGCAGGAAGTTGGGCGGGAAGCCGCGGCCCTGGTCCTGCAGCTCCCAGGTGGTCGGCTGGCGCGGGCTCATGCGCGGGAACATGTGACATTCGCGCGGCAGGCGGGAGCCTTTGCGTAAATTGCAGTCGCCGCAGGCGGTGACGACGTTCTCCCAGGTCGTGCGGCCGCCGCGGCAACGCGGGATCACATGGTCGAACGTCAGGTCCGGCGCGGGATGGCGGCCGCTGCAGTACTGACAAACGAAACCATCGCGCAGGAACACGTTGAACCGGGTGAAGGCCGGGCGACGCGCCGAGGGGATGTAGTCCTTCAGCGCGATCACGCTGGGCAGCCGCATCGTGAGGCTGGGCGAGCGCACCTCGGTCTCGTACTCGCTCAACACCGAGACGCGGTCGAGGAACACCGCCTTCACGGCGTCCTGCCACGACCACAACGACAGCGGGAAATAGGACAGCGGGCGGAAATCCGCGTTCAACACCAAAGCGGGGAACAGTTGGCCGCCGTCGGGCAAACGCCGCTCCTTTCCGTGCGGGAGCGCAAGGACGGGGCCCAGATCACAAGCGAGCCACCATATGTTGTGCGCCGCCGAGAACCTCCGCGTTTTATCGCAGACCGAGTCGCCGGCCGCAAGCCGCCGCGCCGCTCGCGGCAGCGGGAATTCACCTCGCTGTCATGCCGCGAAGGCCCGTTGCAGGGCCAGCGCGCCGAGCGAGATGCCCGCCGCGTCGATGCCGTGCGGCAGGCCGGGACACCACAAGGTGTCGACCGGCACGCCTGCTGCCCGGAGCGCCTGCTCCGCCTCGCGGGAGCGCGTGATCGACACCACGTCGTCGTCCTCGCCATGCACCAGCAGCACCGGCGCGCGGTTGCGCAGCTCGGCTGCGAGGGTCTCGGGCGCGATCAGCCCGCCCGAGAAGGCGAGGATGGCGCGGGGTGCGGCCGCCCGGCGCAGCCCGGTGAACAGCGCCGTCATGGCGCCCTGGCTGAAGCCCATCAGCGCATAGGCGTCCGGCGGCAGCGCCAGCCGGGCGAGCTCGGCGTCGAGGAAGCCGTCGAGCGCCCGTGCCGCGGCCCGCACTCCTTGCTCCATGCGGGCGGGCGCGCGATCCGCCACGCTGAACCATTGCCGCCCCGTCGGCCCCATGTCGCAGGGTTGCGGCGCATCCGGCGCGACGAAGGCGGCGTCGGGCAGAGCCGCGCCCCAGCCGGGTGCCAGGTCGATGAGGTCGAACCCGTCGGCGCCGAGGCCGTGGCACAGCACCACGAGCTGCTTCGCGGCGCCGCCGGATTGCGGCCCCCAGCGCGGGCCATCGAGTTCGCTCATGACCTCTCCCCTTAACGGCTGCGACCCGAGTAACCTTCGCCACCCCGCCATGTCCACCGTCACGCGCTTCGCCCCCAGCCCGACCGGCTTGCTCCATCTCGGCCACGCCCACGCGGCGCTGTTCGCCTGGCGACGCGCGCGGATGGCCGGGGGAAAATTCCTGCTGCGGCAGGAGGACATCGACCCCGGCCGCTGCCGCCCCGAATTCTTACTAGCGATCGAGGAGGATCTTGGCTGGCTCGGTCTCGACTGGGACGGGCCGGTTCGCGTCCAGTCGCGTCATCTGCCGGAGTACCGCGCCACGCTCGACCGGCTGGAGGCGCGCGGGCTGCTCTATCCGTGCTTCTGCACCCGCGCCGACATCCTGCGCGAGATCGAGCAAGCGGCCGCCGCGCCGCACGCGCCCGACGGCAGCCCGCTCTATCCCGGCCTGTGCCGCGCCCTGCCACCCGCCCAGCGTGCCGCGCGGATCGCGGCGGGCGAGCCGCACGCGCTGCGGCTCGATATGGCCCGCGCGCTGGCCGGCGTCGCGACGCCGCTCGAATTCGAGGAAGCGGGCGAGGGCCGCATCCGCTGCCGCCCGGAACGCTTTGGCGACGTCGTGCTGGCCCGCAAGGACGCGCCGGCGAGCTATCATCTGTGCGTCACGCATGACGACGCGCTGCAAGGCGTCACGCTGGTTACGCGGGGCCTCGACCTCAAGCCGGCGACCGACCTGCACCGGCTCATCCAGGCGCTGATGGGCTGGCCCGCGCCGGCCTACGCGCACCACGCCTTGCTGACCGACCCGGCCGGCCGGCGGCTCGCCAAGCGGGACCGCGCGGCCACCCTGCGCGAGTTGCGGCGGCAGGGGGTCAGCCCCGCCGAGGTCCGCGCGCTGGCCGGCTTCCCCGATTGAGCGGCGGCTACAGGACGTAGCGCATATTGTAGTGGGACTCGCAAACCGGGGTGCGGACGCTGAAGGCCAGGCGTCCGCCGGCCAACTTGCCATCCAGCACCGCCGGGCCGCTGACCGCGTAGACGCTGCCGTCCGGCTGGATCGGGGCGACGAACATCGTGTGCGGCTGATAGGCGAAATACAGCGTGCGGTCGCCGATCTCGATCTTGCCGAAGCTGCTGCCCGGGCAGGCCGGGGACTGCGTCGCCACCAAATTCGCCGCCCCCTTGTAGTTGCCGTCGACCTTGTCCGATTCCGGGGTCGGCAGTTCGGGGGCCCGGTCGTTGGCGTAGTTCAGCAACGTGTTGTTCCATCCGGCACACCCGGTCAGGCCGAGAGCGAGCAGGGCGGCGAGCGGCGTCTTCGGCACTAGGGTGATCTCCGGGTGGGGTGCGGCGCGATCAAATCGCAAAGCCAAGGTTTGAGCAACCATTGCGTGCTTCTCTGACATTCCCGTTCCTGCTTGAAGCATCCCGATGACCTTCCTGACCGACTTCGCTGACCAGGCCGTGCTGCTGCCCGTCGCGGCGGGGGTCGCCATCGTGCTCGTCCTGCTCGGGTGGCGACGGGGAGCGCTGGCCTGGACGGTCGGGGTGTGCGGCACCCTCGCCGTGATGCTGGGGCTCAAGATGCTGTTCACCATCTGTGGCCCGGCGGTACCGGAACTCAACATCCGCACGCCGAGCGGCCATACCGCGGCGGCGGCGGTCATCTATGGCGGGCTTGCCGCCTTGCTCGGCCTGCGGCCGGCGATGGCGGTGATGCTGTCGGTCGGCATCGCCGTCCTGTTCGGCGCGTCGCGCTTGGCGCTGGGGGCCCATACGGTCCCCGAGGCCGTGGTCGGCGGCCTCGTCGGCTGCGCGGGGGTCGCCGTCATCGCCTGCCTTGCCGGACCGAAGCCGCCGGGGCTGCGCCACGCGCGCCTGCTCGCGGCGCCGCTGCTGTTGCTCGTGCTGCTGCATGGCGTCCACCTGCACGCCGAGCCGACGATCGGCCGCCTCGCGCACCTGCTCGACACCTGGCCGTTCACCGCCTGCCGCGTGGCGGCGCTTGATAGTGCGAGCGGTTCGCAATAACAAGAGTCCATGCCGGACCCTCACTCGCTCGCCTTCCTGCGCATCCCGTTCGACTGGCTGATCGCTCTCGACTATCGGCCGCTGCACTTCGCCATGCAGCCGTACCACCACCTGGTGCGGGCGCTCCACATCCTGTCGATGGCCGCGTTCTTCGGCGGCATCGGGCTGCTGGATCTGCGGCTGATGGGCTGGCGGGGGACGGTGCCGCTGAGGGAGTTCGCCGAGCACACGCTGCCCTGGCTCTACGCCACGTTCGGCGTCGCGGTGGTCAGCGGGGTCGCGCTGTTTCTCTACAATCCGGTCCAGGTCGGCAGCCACGCCTATTTCGTGCCGAAGCTCATCCTGATCG
>DATIMU010000341.1:0-7290 GCA_035475015.1 Acetobacteraceae bacterium | reverse complement strand
CAGCGTCAACCTCAACAAGGTCGCCCTGCTGCGCAACTCGCGTCGCACCGGGGTGCCCGACCTGCTGCGCTTCGCCCGCATCGCAATCGATTCCGGTGCCCAGGGAATAACCGTGCACCCGCGCCCGGACGAACGCCACATCCGCCGCTCGGATGTGCCGGCACTCGCCAATCTGCTGACGCCGCTGCGCCCGCGGATCGAGCTCAACATCGAGGGCTACCCCGACGAGCGCCTGCTGGCCATAGTCCAGGACGTAAGGCCTGAGCAGTGTACTCTGGTGCCGGATGCGCCGGACGCCTTCACCTCCGAAAAAGGCTGGGACCTATCGCCCGAGCAGATGCGACTGGCGCGGGCGGCGATCGCTGCATTGAAGGCCCTCGGAGCGCGGGTGATCCTGTTCATCGACCCTGACCCGGAAGTGCTGGATCGTATCGTAGAAGCCGGTGCCGACGGGGTGGAGATCTATACCGGCTCCTATGCCGGCGCCTTCCGCTCCGGCGATCACGCCGCACAGCTCGATGCCTGCGCGATCACAGCCCAGCAGGCGAGGGACCGCCACCTCGTGGTGAACGCCGGCCACGATCTCAATCTCCGCAATTTGCCGCCGCTGATGGCGAGAATTCCGTTTTTGGCTGAAGCCTCGATCGGCCACGAGCTGACCGCCGACGCGCTGGAGATGGGTTTCGGTGCGGCGGTCCGCGCCTACACGGCGGCCCTTCAGCTGTAGGGCGGTGGAGCGAAGCGGAACCCGCCAGTATCATCTGTACCAACTCGGCTTGCGCTTGTCGCGGAACGCCGTGGTGCCCTCCTGCCCCTCCGCTGAAAACCGCTGCGTCCAGCTTTCATGTGCAAGCAGATCCATCTGCCGCAGGTCCAACAGCAATCCGTTGGCACCGAGGAAGGATCGCTTCGTAACGGCAATTGCGCCAGGCGCACCGAGAAAGATTGCGTCCAGCACCTCGGCCAGCTTCGCCTCTGTCGCATCGGCTGCAACAATCTCGTGCACAAGGCCGATCCGCAGCGCCTCCGCGGCACCGAAGCGCTCGCCGGTAAGGGCATAGCGGCGCGTATGACGCAGGCCCATCGCGTGGACCATGTGCGTGGAGATCGGTGTGGGTGCGACGCCGACGCGCACCTCGGTCAGGCCGAAGATCGCGTCCGGCGTGGCGAATGCCACGTCGACGCAGCACACCATACCGCAGCCGCCACCGAAGCAGGCACCGTGCACCAGCGCGATGGTCGGCTTCGGAAACTCGTTCAGCAACTGCATCGCCCGCGTCGTTGCGATCGACGCGGCATGATTCTGTTCCGGCGGATAGGCTGTGGCGCGGCCGAGCCAATTGATATCCGCGCCCGCCTGGAAATGCTTGCCCGCACCGCGTAGCACCAGGCAACGCACCGCCGGGTCCGGCGCCAGTTTCTCCAGCCCGGCGATCAGTTCATGCAGCATATCTTCGTCATACGCGTTACTGACCTCCGGCCGGTTCAACGTCGCGGTAGCCACGCCACGGGGATCGACATCGAGCAGGACCAGGGGCATGGAAGAGGCTTTCCTGAGGTTGAATGGCCCACGTGATTACAAGTGCCGATCCGGCTCGACCAGCCAGTGGTTTGATCGAGAGGAAGACTTCGCCTCTCGCGCCATCGCGCGAGAGAGAGCCTGCCCCCGGGCTTTGTCCCAGCTTTGTCCCGGGGGTCGGCACGCCGTTGCGCACCGAGTGAGGTTGTAGGCAAATAATCACAAACTCCTTGACATCATTCCTATCACCCTGCTATCCCTCGCACCGCCACCAGGCCGAGGTCCTCCACCCAATGTCCGCCGCCACGTCCAGCTCCGCCCCCGTCGAAGCCCTCGACCCCGCCCTCCTGGAACACCTGCTGGACAGCATCCTCGAGGCCATTCCCGCTGGCGCCAACGACACCGACCAGACCCGCGAAATCCGCCGCAAATCCGCCCGCCTCGCATTGCTGGCACTGCACCCCGCCGACGCGTTCCAGGCGATGCTCGCAGCGCAGGCCGTCACCGCCCATTATGCCATCATGGATGCGTTCCGCCGCGCCGCGCAGCCCGACCTCGCGCCCGCCATGGCCGCCCGCCAGCGGACCAACGCCGCGACACTCGCCCGCATGATGCACGCAACACTCCGCACCCTGCGCCAGCACCAAACCCCGGCCGCCGAAGCGCAACCCAGCAGCCCTTGCCCGCCGGCCCAGCCACGCGCCAGCAAAGCCGCCGCACCCGCCACTCGTCCATTGCCGCCGCCGCTGCCGGAGCGCACCGAACCCCTCCCCCGCATTCGTCTATGGGACGAAATGACCATGGAGGAACGCCGCGACCGGTTCGGCTACAAGGGCGATCCGGCGATGGCGAAGAGCCCGAAATAGCCCCACCTGCGATCACCGCCGGGTACGAGCATTACCCCACCAACCCGAACCGGGCTGCCAACCACAGTTTCTGCCACTTCGGCAAACTCACCCGCTCGGCCGCCCGCCCCCAGCCGCGCCGTTCCAATCGCGCCAGGATTGCCGCATAGGTGGCGCCCATCATCCGCGCCGGTTTCATCGCCCGCGCATCACACAGCGCCATCGCCTGATCCGCCGCGGCGAAATGCTGATGCGCCAGCGCAGCGACTTGCCGGCACACCGCCGGCAATTCCGCTGAGGCCAACGCCGCCTGCGCATCGTGCGGCACATCGGCTTCATTCAGCCACTCGCGCGGCAGATACAATCGCCCGCGCGCCGCATCTTCCGCCAGATCGCGCAGGATGTTGGTGAGCTGCAACGCCCGCCCCAGCGAATACGCCACCCGATCCGCGGCCGGCGACGCATCGCCGAACACCCGCACCGATAACCGTCCCACTGCCGAGGCCACCCGATCGCAATAGAGATCGAGCGTGTCCAGATCGGGCGCCACGATCACCGTCTCGGCATCCATCTGCATGCCGTCGATGATCGCCAGGAAATCCTCCTGGCGCAGCGAGAAACGCCCCACCGCGGCCAGCAGCACACGCCCGACCGGTCCGTCGGCTTCGCCCTGATACAGCCCCGCCACCCGGTCCCGCCACGCGGCCAATGCCGCGAGC
Source organism: Acetobacteraceae bacterium (assembly GCA_035475015.1). GTDB lineage: Bacteria > Pseudomonadota > Alphaproteobacteria > Acetobacterales > Acetobacteraceae > JAFKFI01. The sequence continues at coordinate 4,207 of DATIMU010000341.1, read as the reverse complement.
TTTTCCGCCAGTTTCCCATCCTCGTCGGCGATATCATCGACAATGCGGCAGAAGGCATAGATCGCGTACATGGCCTGGCGCCGGTCAGGAGACAGCACGCGCATGCCGCGATAGAACGAGGTGCCGGCGGCGCGCACGATTGCCTCGATCGCATCGAGGTCGGGTCGCTCCGCGAGATCGGTCATGCCAGGAACCGCAGCGCGCCGAGCAGGCTGGCCGCCGCATCGGCTTTGGTCAGCCGGACTCGCAGGGCGATGGGGTCGGCGCGAAGGCGGCCGGTCAGCCGTCTCGCCAGCCCGACAATGATGGCGGTTTCCAGTCGCAGGCGCCGGTTTCGTGTGCGCCGCGGCAGATCGACGGCGAGGCGGTTCAGGTCATGCGCCTGCTCCAGCAGCACATCGAAGACGCGGCGCAGGCCGGGGGTTTCGGCGGGGCCGCGCAGATCGTCGATGGAGGTGCCATGCCGGGCCAGCAGATCGGCGGGCAGGTAGCAGCGATCCAGCGCGGCCAGGTCTTTCGCGCAATCCTGGAGATGGTTCAGCACCTGCAACGACGTGCACAACGCGTCCGAGGGTGCCCAGGTCTCCCGGTTTTCGCCGTGCAGGTCCAGCACGTGCCGGCCGACCGGCATGGCCGAATACCGGCAGTAATCGTAAAGCTCGTCCCAATCGGCATAGCGCCGCTTGGTGGCGTCGCGGCGGAAGGCGATCAGCAGGTCGGTGGCATGGCGCGAGGCGACCCCGGTCTCCGCCAGGCTGGCACGCAGCCACACCGCGCTCGGGGAATTGGCGTCCGCGCCGCGGCCGAGCAGCACCGCTTCCATGGCGTCCAGCCGAGCGATCTTCTGCTCCGGCGCCAGCGTGGCGCTGTCGGCGATGTCGTCGGCGTTGCGGGCGAAGACGTAGAAGGCGTGCACGTGGCGACGCAAATCCTTGCGGATCAGCAGCGAGCCCACGGGGAAGTTCTCGTCGTCGCGGTCCTTGCCGGACCAGGTCTCGACGGTGGCCTCGCTCATGGTGCGGCGCCCTGATAGGCGCGCCCCTTCCAGGCGACGCCGCGGCCGAAATGGTGGTTCACGGCCGAGCCGAGGGTTGCCGCCATGTAGAACAGCGCCATCACCGGCAGGAACGGCGCCCAGATGGGGGAGAGGCCGAAGCGTCGCAGCGTCGGGAGATAGGACCAGCCCAGCGCGGCCCAGGCGGCGAATCCCAGGCCGCGGGCGGCGCCGTGCCCATGGATCGCCGCCAGCGGCGGGACGATGAAGATCAAGCCGAGCCCGATCAGGCACAGCACCAGTAGCAGCGGCGAGTAGCGCAACTGCACATAAGCGGTGCGGGCGATCATGCGCCAGATATCGGTCAGGCCCGGGTAGGGGCGGATGGAGCGGGCCTGAGCGCTGTGGCCCAGCCAGATGCGGCCGCCTCGCTTCACCGCGGCGGCCAGCGCGACATCGTCGATCAGGGCGCCGCGGATCGCCGCCAGTCCGCCGATGTGGTCCAGGGCGCGGCGGCGGATCAGGATGGTGCCGCCGGCGGCTGCGGCGGTACTGCGCAGCGGGTCGTTCACCCATTCGAACGGGTAGAGCAGTTGGAAGAAGAAGACGAAGGCGGGGATCAGCGCCTGCTCGGCCACGCTGACGCAGGACAGCGCCACCATCTCCGAGACCAGATCGATCCGATCGCGCTCGGCCTTGGCGACCAGGGTGGCAAGGTGGTCGGGTTGGTGCACGATGTCCGCGTCGGTGAGCAGGATGAAGCCGTCGGTCTGTTCTTCCGTCGCTTCGGTGACACCTTGCGCGAGCGCCCAGAGCTTGCCGCTCCATCCGGCCGAGCGGGGAGCGCCGGTCAGGACCGTGAGACGCACCAGACCGCCATCGCCGGCGAGGCGAGAACCGTCGGGGTCAGTCGCGCGAACCCCGTCATGGCCGGGCGTGGCAACACCGTCATGGCCGGGCGTGGGAACACCGTCATGACCGGGCGTGGGAACCCCGTCATGGCCGGGCTTGTCCCGGCCATCCACGTCTTGCGGGTGCGAAGAAGACGTGGATGGCCGGCCTCCGCCGGCCATGACAAGTGGGCCGGGCATGACCGGTGGGCCGGCCATGACGAGTGGGCCGGGCATGACCGGTGGGCCGGGCATGACCGGTGGGCCGGCCATGACAAGTGGGCCGGGCATGGCGGGTGGGTCGGGCATGGCGGGTGGGCTGGGCATGACGGGTGGGCCGGGCATGACGGGTGGATCGGCGTCGACTGGAAGTCGCGTCGAACCGGCCAGCGAGCGCGCGATTTCGCCGGTACCGTCGGTGCTGCCATCATCCACAAGGACGACGCGAAACGGTCCGGCATAGCTCTGCGCGAGCAAAGAGCCGAGAGACCGGGCGATCAGCGGCGCCTCGTTGCGGGCCGGCACGACGGCGGTGACCGGGAGCGGCTCGGTCGGGCGTTCGGGCGAGAGGACGGGGCCGGCCTGCCAGAAGCGTCCATGCACGGCCAGCAGATAGACCCAGATCGCCACCGACAGCGCCGCAACCGTGATCATGCGCGAAGCATGCGGTTGGCTCGGAACCAGGCGACCGCGTCCTGCACCGCCTGGCGGGCCGGACGGGGTGCGTAGCCGAGTTCACGCATCGCCTTGGCCGAGGAGAAGAACATCTTTTTCCGCGCCATGCGCAGATGGTCGCGGGTGACCCGCGGCTCGAACGAGGTAAAGCGGGCCAGCATCTCCATCCCGAAGGCGACCGGCCAGACCGCTTCCAGCGGCAGCCGGATGCTCGGCGGGCGTTTCCCGGCGACCTCCGCGATCAGGGTCAGCAGGTCCCGGAGGGTGAGATTCTCGCCGCCGAGGATGTAGCGCTCGCCCGGTCCGCCGCGTTCGAGGGCCAGCACGTGGCCCTCGGCCACGTCGTCCACATGGACCACGTTCAGGCCGGTATCGACGTAGGCGGGGGTGCGCCCGGCGGCGGCGTCGAGCACCATGCGTCCGGTCGGGGTCGGCTTGATGTCGCGCGGCCCGACCGGCGCGGCGGGGTTGACGATGATCACCGGCATGCCCTGGCGGGCGAGGTCCAGCACCGCCTGCTCGGCCTGATACTTGGATCGCTTGTAGGGGCTGACGATGGCGGCGGGATCGACCGGGGTAGTTTCGTCGGCGGGCGAGCCGTCCGCGGTCTGGCCGAGGGCGGCGACCGAACTGCAATACACGATGCGCTCCGCCCCGGCGGATTGGGCGGCCCGCAGCATGGCGACCGTGCCGTCGACATTGGCCCGCAGCATCGCCGCCGGGTCGGGCACCCAGATGCGGTAGTCGGCGGCGACGTGGAAGACGTAGCGGCAGCCCTCGGCGGCGCGCGCCAATGAGGCGTGGTCGATCAGGTCGCCGATCACCGGCTCCGCGTCCGGTCCGGCGAGGTTGCGCCGATCGCTGGTCGGGCGGACGAGCACGCGCAGGCGATGGCGGTGCGCCGTCAGGGCGCGGGCGACGGCGGAGCCGACGAACCCGGTCGCGCCGGTCAGCAAGGTAAGGGTTTCCTGTGGCATTGGCTTCGATTCGCCGGGATGAGGTGGGCTCTATAGCGCGGCGGCGCGGGGCCGGTGTAGAGGCGGCGCTCCCGGCTGGAAGTCCCTCTGGTTTGAAGAAGGTCTCGATCGTGCTGGCGCTGGCCGGCCTGCTGCTCGGTACGCTGCTGGTCGGGAGCTTCGGCTTCGACCGCGTGGTGCGGACCGTGCTGTCGGTCGGCTGGGGCGGGTTTGCGCTGCTGTGTGCTTGGCAGTTCCTGGTGTTCCTGCCGCTCGGGCTGGCCTGGGACGCGATTGCGCGGGCCCGCGGTGTGCGGCGGGTGGGGCTGTTCATCTGGGGGCGGATGGTGCGGGACGCATCCATCAACCTGCTGCCGTTCTCGCAGTTGGGCGGGTTCGTGTTCGGGGCGCGGGCGGTGATGCTGCACGGGCTGAGCTGGCCGATGGCGACGGCGACGACGGTGGTGGACCTGACGGCGGAGTTCCTGGCCGAGGTGGTGTTCGCCGGGATGGGGCTGGTGATCATTCTGGTGCGCAACCCTGGGACCGATCTGCGGCTGCCGTTGGAGTTGGGGCTCGGTGGGGCGGCGCTGGGGGCGGCGGTGTTCATCTGGGCGCAGCACGGCGCGTCTTCCGTGTTCGCGCGGCTGAGCAGCCGGATCGCGGCGCGGCGGATCAGCGGGGCTCGGCAG
>DATIMU010000340.1:0-10659 GCA_035475015.1 Acetobacteraceae bacterium | reverse complement strand
TATGATCGCCCTCTATGCGCGACGATCCCGCAGGACACTACGCGACCCTCGGCGTCGATTCGGCGGCACCGGCCGAGGCGATCGTCGCGGCGTTCCGCGCCGCTGCCCGTCGCCTCCACCCGGACATCCCCGAGACCGGCGACGCCGAGGCGTTCATGCGCGCCCGCGCCGCCTATGACGTGCTCGGCGACGCGGAACGCCGCGCCGCCTACGACCGGATGGCACGCGCCGCCGATCCACCCCCCGCCGCCCCCGCCTTCGAGGACACCCTGGTGCGGGACGCGGTGGCCGCCGCCTGGCGCAGGCCGACCGGACTGTCGCTCGGCCTGTTCTCGGGGTGCGCCGGCTTCGCCTTGCTAGCCCTGGCGATCGGGTTCGCCGGCCTCGGCTCTTCCGGCTCCCGCCCGTCGGTCGCGCTGCCGGTCGGCGCCCCGCGTGCCGCCGCGCCGCTCCGGCCGCTGCGCCCCCCGCCCGCCCCGGTGGAAGGGATCGCCAACGGCTATATCTTGCCGGCGGGAGGTGCTGCGACCCTCTGGCGGGCGGCGCCGGCAGCGAACCGCTATGTCCCGGCGGGGCAGCTCGCGGCCTTCACCCCGGTCGCGATCCGTCACATCGACGCGCAGCACGGGATGGTGGAGGTCGGCGCCCCCGACGGCTCGGACGGCTTCGTCTACGCCAGCCGCCTCGCCCCGGGCGACGCCGCGGCGGCGGAGCGGGCGCGCTGCATCTTCGAGGCCGGCACGCCGCCGACGAACAGCGAGATCCTGTCCCGGCACGGCAGCCCCGGCGTGCTGCGCGTGGAGGTGGAGAACCGCCGCGACCAGCCGGCCGTGGTCAAGCTGCGCGATCAGACGGGAGTGGCGACTGCGAGCGTGTTCGTCGCACCGCGCGGCGTGGCCGCGATCGACCGGCTGCCGCCGGGCGTCTATCGCCCGGAATTCGCCTATGGCGAGCTGTGGAGCCATGCCTGCCGCCGGTTCGTGGCGGGGATGCGCGCCGAACGCTTCGTCGCGTTCCATCTGCTCGACGGCTCGCCCGCGGCCGAGACCCGCTATACCATCCCCCCAAGCGACGGGATCGACGAGCCGGACGACGAATTCAACCGCGACTGACGGGAGGCGCGCGTCATGTCCATCACGCTGCAGGAGCCGCTGCGCGCGGTGTTCTACGCGCCGTTCTATGCCGCCCTGTCGCGCGGCGCCTACGCCAGCGAGGGTGTCGACATCCACCTGTTCAGCGCCCCGCGGCCGGCCGACGCGGCGCGCGGGTTCTTCGACGGCAGCGTGGATGTCGGCTGGGGCGGCCCGATGCGGGTGATGGAGACCTACCACCTGCGCGCCGATTGCGATCTGGTCTGCTTCGCCGAGGTGGTGACGCGCGATCCGTTCCTGCTGATCGGCCGCGCGCCGAAGCCGGATTTCACCGTGGCCGACCTGATCGGCCCGCGCCTCGGCACGGTGGCCGAGGTGCCGACGCCGTGGCTCTGCCTGCAGGAGGATCTGCGTCGCGCGGGGCTGGACCCGGCGCGCGTCGATCGCGTGACGGACCGCACGATGGCGGAGAACGCCGATGCATTGCGCGCCGGTCGGCTCGACGCGGTGCAGCTGTTCGAACCCTACGCCACCGCGCTGTTGGACGAAGGGGCCGGGCAGCCCTGGTATGCCGCCGCCGATCGTGGCCCGACCTCCTACACGACGTTCTACGCGCGCCGGGACACGCTGCGATCGCGGCGCGAGGAACTGCGCCCGATGGTCCGCGCGCTACACCGCACGCAGCGCTGGATTGCCGGCGCGAGCGGGGCGGAGATTGCCGCGGCGATCACGCGATACTTCCCCGGGGCGCCGCCGGACCGCCTTGCGCGCGCCTGCGAACGCTACAAATCCCTTGGCATCTGGGGACGTGATCCGGTGCTGCCGCGCGAGGGTTATGAGCGGCTGCGCGCCGGCCTGGAATCGGGCGGCCTCGTCGATCGCGGCGCGCCGTTCGAGCAGGCGGTGGACAACACGCTCGCCTGCGAGATCCTGGCGGAGACCCCGCCGACGGCTTGACCGATTTGGGGGAGGACAACCATGCCGCACGCGACGACCGATGACGGGGTGCGTCTCCATTACGAGGAGACCGGCACCGGCACGCCCGTCATCTTCGTGCACGAGTTCGCCGGCGATTGGCGGAGCTGGGAGGCGCAGCTGCGCCATTTCGGCCAGCGCTACCGCGCGATCGCCTACAACGCGCGCGGCTATCCACCGTCGGACGTGCCGGAGGATGTCGCCTTCTACTCGCAGAACCGCGCCGCCGACGACATCCGCGCGATGCTCGACCATCTCGACATCGAGCGCGCGCATGTCGTCGGCCTCTCGATGGGCGGCTTCGCCACCTTGCATTTCGGCTTCCGTCATCCTGCGCGCGCCCGGTCTCTGGTCGTCGGCGGCTGCGGCTACGGAGCCGAGCCCGCCACGCGCGACCGCTTCCGCGCCGAGGCCGAGGCCGTGGTCGGTTTCATCCGCGACCAGGGCATGAAGGCGTTCGCCGCGAAATACGCCTACGGCCCGACGCGCGTGCAGTTCGAGAACAAGGACCCGCGTGGCTTCGCCGAGTTCCGCGAGATGCTGGCCGAGCACTCGGCCTTGGGCGCCGCCAACACGCAGCTCGGCGTGCAGCGCGAGCGGCCGTCGCTGTTCGATTTGGTGGACCGCATGAAGGCACTGACCGTGCCGACCCTGGTGCTCACCGGCGACGAGGACTGGCCGTGCCTGGCCCCCGGCCTGCTGATGAAGCAGACCATCCCGACGGCGGGGCTCGCCGTAATGCCGAATTGCGGCCACGCCATCAATCTCGAGGACCCCGACGAGTTCAACCGCCTCGTCGGGGATTTCATCGTGCATGTCGATGCGGGCCGCTGGCCCTCGCGCGACCCGCGCGCGGTGTCGGCCTCGATCCTCGGGATGCGCTGACCCCTCACCCGACCCTCTCCCTTCTTGGGCAGGGGAATCGCAGATGCCCGTTTTCCCCCTCGTCATCGCCGGGCTTGACCCGGCGATCTCGTGCGATCGGATCGAAAGTGCCCAAATTGGCTCGATCTTTCGCGTCGCGGCAGATGGCCGGGTCAAGCCCGGCCATGACGGGGACAAACCAGAACGCCAAATGCGATTTCCTTCCCTTTCGGAGAGGGCCGGGGTGAGGGGCTCGGATCAAACGCGCCTACGCCGCCGGATCACGCCAAGGCCGGCCAGCCCGGCACCGAGCAGGGCGAGGCCTGCGGGTTCCGGGATCGGCGTCGAATTGAACGCGACGTTGTCGAACTCGAAGGCGTACTGGCTGCTGGTCGCGACGACCCGGTCGAAGGCACTCCCGGCGTCGGCGTTGATGTTGACGTAGAGCGTGCCGTTCACGCCCTGGTCGCCGTTCGGGCTGGCCGTCACGTCGCCGCCGGTGACCACGCCGACGAGCGTGGCGCCGTTGTAGAAGCTCAGCGTGTTGTAGCCGTCGACCGATCCCCAGAGCAGGCCGAGATAGCGCTCGAGCCCGGGCAGCGTCAGCGTCACCGAGGCGCCGTTGAACGCCCCGGTCGAGCCCGTGGTGAGGTACGGGGTCGCGTCCGCCCCGTCGGGCTGGTTGCTGCCCAGCGGCCCGAAGCCGAGCCCGTTGTTGCCGGAAAGGAACGGCGCCGCATACAGGCCGGTGCTGGTGCCGATGGCCGCCTGCCCGTCCGGCTGGTAGGCGACGGTGATCCCCGACGACAGGGTCGTCGTGGTCGCGTTGCCCGGAATCAGGGTGTCGAAATTCTCCTTAATCACTCCGTTCGGCGCGCCGCCGACGGAGCCGTTGACCAGAAGCCCGGCCTGGGCGGTCCCGGCGAGACCCAGCCCAACGGCTCCGACGGTGAGGCAGAGGAACAGTTTAGATGCAGATCGCATTGTGAGCACTCCCTTTCGGGCATTCTCACAGCATGTTTCGTGCCAACGTTGTTTCCCAATTGGTTAGGACAACCTGGACGCGAGATGTGTAAAGTTTTCCGACGCTAATCCAATAAATGATACGGTCAATCTCCGCGACGTTCGGCGGGCGGCTGGAGCAGCAAGGCCACCAGCGCGGTCCAGCCGGTCTGGTGGGCGGCCCCCATCCCGCGTCCGGTGTCGCCGTCGAAATACTCATAGAACAGCACATGATCGCGGAACGCCGGGTCTTCCTGCAGCATCGGGGACTCCCCGAAGGTCGCCCGGCGGCCCTTCGCGTCCCGCAGGAAAATGCGGGCGAGCCGATGCGCCAGTTCGGCGGCGATCTCGCTCAACGTGAGGAACGTGCCGGAACCGACCGGACACTCGACTTTGAAATCGTCGCCGTAATAGCGGTGAAACTCGCGCAGCGATTCGATCAGCAGGTAGTTCATCGGCAGCCAGATCGGGCCACGCCAGTTGGAATTGCCGCCGAACAGGTTGGATTCCGATTCGCCCGGCACGTAGCCGATCGAGAATTCCGCGCCGCCATGCTCCAGCGTGAACGGTTGCTTCTCGTGAAATTTCGACAGCGAGCGGACGCCGTAGTCGGAGAGGAATTCCGTCTCGTCGAGCATCCTGGAGAGCAGCCGCTTCATGCGATGGCCGCGCAGCAGCGACAGAAGGAAGCGTGATCCGGCGCCGGGCTCCTCCCAGCGTGAGACCAGGCGGGCGAGGTCCGGCCGGTAGCGGGCAAACCACCGCGCACGCTCGGCGAAGCCGGGCAGCCGGCCGGAATGACGCGAATCGAGCACCTCGACGGCGAACAAAGGAACCAGCCCGACCATCGAGCGCACCCTGAGCGGCACCCGCTCGCCGCCCGGCAGGTTCAGCACGTCATAGTAGAACTGGTCCTCCTCGTCCCACAGCCCGATGCCGTCGCCGCCCATGTTGGTCATCGCCTCGGCGATATAGAGGAAATGCTCGAAGAATTTGGTGGCGATGTCCTCGTAGATGTGGTCCTCGAAGGCGAGCTCGATCGCGATGCGCAGCAGGTTGAGCGTGTACATCGCCATCCAGGCGGTGCCGTCCGACTGGTTGATGTAGCCGCCGGTGGGCAGCGGCTTCGAGCGGTCGAAGATGCCGATATTGTCGAGGCCGAGGAAACCGCCCTGAAAGATGTTGCGGCCCTCCGCGTCCTTGCGGTTCACCCACCAGGTGAAGTTCAGCATCAGCTTGTGGAACACGCGCTCCAGGAAGTCGCGGTCGGGCTTGCCGGTCAGCGCCGCGTCCATCTCGTAGACCCGCCACGCCGCCCAGGCGTGCACCGGCGGGTTGACGTCGCCGAACTCCCACTCATAGGCCGGGAGCTGGCCGTTCGGGTGCATGTACCATTCGCGCGCCAGCAGCACGAGCTGCGCCTTGGCGAACTCGGGGTCGATCAGCGCCATCGTCACGCAATGGAAGCCGAGATCCCAGGCGGCGTACCACGGATATTCCCATTTGTCCGGCATCAGGATGATGTCGGAGTTGTTGAGATGCGGCCACTCGGCGTTGCGCCCGGTCTTGCGGCTCTCGGGCGGCGGCGGCATCGCGGGATCGCCGGCGAGCCATTCGCGGACGTCGAGGGCATAATACTGCTTCGACCATAGCAGCCCGGCGAGCGCCTGGCGTTGCACCAGCCGCGCGTCGGGATCGGCGATGCCGTGCTGCAGGGCGGCGTAGAATTCGTCGGCCTCGGCGCGGCGCGCCCGCATCTCGTCGTCGAACGTGGCGAACGGCGCCGATCGCTCGGACTCGGGCCGTAGCCGCAGTCGCAGCTGCGCACTGCCACCGGCGGCGATGTCGAGCTGCACGTGAGCGGCGCATTTCGATCCCTCGCGCTGCGGATTCACCGCACCGCGGTCGCCGTGCACGATATAGTCGTTGATCCCGTCCTTGAAGAATCCCGCCTGCGTGGTGCCGTCGAGCCGGCGCGTATTCCTCTCGTTCTCGCAGAACAGCAGCTCGTGCGGGCCGTCGATGCACCAGCGCATCGGCGCCCTCCAGTCCTGCTCCGTGAGCACCGCGCCGTCCGGCAGCGCGCGCAGCACCGGCCGGTCCTTGCCCGGCTTCCAAGACCAGGTGTTGCGTGCCCAGAGCTGCGGCAGGACGTTCAGCCGCGCCGCGTCGGGGCCGCGATTCTCGACGGTAATCAGCATCAGGATGTCGTCGGGCGCCGTCTTGGCGTACTCGACCGTTACGTCGAAATAGCGCCGTTCGTCGAACACGCCGGTGTCGGTCAGCTCGAACTCGCGGTCCTTCAGCCCCCGCCGGCGACTCTCCTCGACCAGCACGGAATAGGGAAATTCGGCCTGCGGGTATTTGTAGAGCATCCGCATGTACGAATGCGTCGGGGTGCCGTCGAGATAGTAGTAAAGTTCCTTGACGTCCTCGCCGTGGTTGCCCTCGCCGTTGGTTAGCCCGAACAGGCGCTCCTTCAGGATGGGGTCGCGGCCGTTCCAAAGCGCGAGCCCGAGGCACCAGTTGAGGTTCTCGTCGCCAAAGCCCGCGATGGCGTCCTCGCCCCAGCGATACGCTCGGCTGCGCGCCTGGTCATGGGTGAAGTACTCCCAGGCATCGCCGTTCGGGCTGTAGTCCTCCCGCACCGTGCCCCACTGGCGGTCGCTCAGATACGGTCCCCATCGCCGCCACGCCGGATCGGTCGCGGTGGCGCGCAGGCGCTGGCCTTCGACGGTGTCGAGGATCGAGGGCATGGTCATCGGATCGACTGCAGGGGGACCGCCGGGTCCGCGAGTTGCGCGGGATCGGGCCTGTGGCCCGCCCGGATCATGGCGGTACCGGCGCGGATGTCGCGCGGGCCGTTGGCGGCGGTGACGCCGATCATGGTGCCGTCCTCCGCGAGATGTACGGCGGTGAACGCCTTGCCGGCATCCGCCCGCAGGATGGTGCGTGCCGCCTCGGCGGGCAGGCCGGCGACTTGCAGGTTGACGCCGTGCTGGTCGGTCCAGAACCACGGCACGTCGTCATAGGGCGCCGGATCGCCGGCCATCGCGCGGCCGACCGCGAGGCCGTGGTTCTGCGCGTGACGCCAGGATTCCAGGCGCAGCCGGCGGCCGTATAGCGGGTGCAGGAACGCGGCGACGTCGCCGGCGGCGTAGATGCCGGGCTCGCTGGTGGCGCCGTGCTCGTCCACCACGATGCCGCCCTCGAGCACCAGCCCGGCGTCGCGCGCGAGCCCGAGGTTGCGCTCCATCCCGACGCCGGCCAGCACCAGATCGGTGTTTTCCACGATGCCGTCGCGGCAGGTCACGCGAAAGCCGCCCCCCTCGCGCTCGATCGCCTGAACGATCTCGCCGCACCGCAGCGCCACGCCCGCGTCGGCGTGGAGCCGCCCGATGAAGCGCGCGCCCTCGGGCGAGACGCAGCGTCCCATCGGCGCGGCCAGGGCTTCCAGCACGGTCACCGCGGCACCCAGCGCGCGGGCGCTGGAGGCGATCTCCAGCCCGATCACCCCGGCGCCGATGCAGACGACGGTGCGCGCCTCGCGCAATCGGGCGCGTATCATGCGCGCCTCGTCCAGCGTACGGAGATAGAGCGCGTGCTCGCCCCCATGCACCGGCAGGCGCCGCGCCCGCCCGCCCGTCGCGAGCAGCAGCTTGTCATAGGCAAGCCTCCCCCCGTCGCGCAGTTGGATACGCCCTTCGCCGGCCAGGATGCCTTCCACCGCCGTCTCGAGCATCAACTCGATATCCTGCTCGGCATAGCGCTCGGCGGGATGGAAATACGCCGGCTCCGGCTCCTCGGACGCGGTCAGCATGGTCTTCGACAGCGGCGGACGCTCGTACGGGCGCCAGGGTTCCTCGCCGATCAGCAGGATGCGTCCGGTGAAGCCCGCCTGCCGCATCCCCATTGCCGCCCAGCCACCGGCCTGCCCGGCACCGACGATGATGTGCATTTCGCTCATGGCTCGATCCAACACCGGGCGGGCGGCCGCTGGCAATGGCGGGACTTGTCCGCCTTCCGCCGTTCTGCGATCAAGCCTAGGGCGAAAGCGTGAAGGGGGCGTTCATGGCGGAGAACTGGGTGCGTGTCGCGGCGGCGGCGGATGTGGCCGAGGGGCAGGTGACGGGCGTGCGGGTCGGCGAGCGCGACATCGCGGTGTATCATCTCGCGGGCGGCGAATACCGCGCCACCGACAACGTCTGCACCCACGAATACGCGCAGCTCTCCGAGGGCTGGCTCGAGGGCCATATCATCGAGTGTCCGCTGCACGCCGGCCAGTTCGACGTCCGCACCGGCAAGGCGTTGTGCGCGCCGGTGGAAAAGGACGTCGAGACCTTCGAGGTGCGCGTCGCCGGCGCCGACCTGGAGATCAAGCTGCCGGGCTGACCCGGATCGGGAGCGAGCATGGCCGACGACCAGACCGTCGATTGCGACGTCCATCCCGTCGTTCCGGGCATGGCCGCGCTGCTGCCCTATCTCGACGAGATGTGGCGCGAGCTGGTGATCCGGCGCGGCCTCGATGATCTGCACTCGATCAGCTACCCGAGCAACGCCCCGCTCACCACCCGCGCCGACTGGCGGGACGCAAGCGGCCGGGGGGCGAGCACCCCGGAGCGGCTCGCGAGCGAGGCGATGGCGCCGTTCGGCACCGGCACGGCGATCCTCAACTGCCTCTACGGCGTGCAGCTGCCGTTCAGCGAGGATCTCGGGGCGGCCTTCGCCCGCGCGGTGAACCAGTGGATCGCCCGCGAGTGGCTCGACCGCGACCCTCGCCTGCGCGCCTCCATCGTGGTCGCCGCGCAAAGCCCCGAGCTATCGGTCGCGGAGATCGAGCGCTGCGCCGCCGACCGGCGCTTCGTGCAGGTGCTGATGCTGGTGATGGGCGACCAGCCGCTTGGCAAGCGCGCCTACTGGCCGATCTACGAGGCGGCGCAGCGCCACCGCCTGCCGATCGGCGTCCACGCCGGCAGTAGCTACCGCCACCCGCCGACGCCCGTCGGCTGGCCGAGCACTCATACGGAGGACTACGTCAACCAGGCGCAGGCTTTTCAGAGTGCGCTGACCAGCCTGGTCGCCGAGGGCGTCTTCGCCAAGTTCCCCGACCTGACGGTCGTGCTGCTGGAATCCGGCTGGACCTGGCTGCCGGCGCATCTCTGGCGATTGGATAAATTCTGGAAGGGCGTGCGGATGGAGATCCCCTGGGTCGACCGCCCGCCCAGCGAGATCGTCCGCGACCGGGTACGGCTCACCCTGCAGCCGGTGGACGGCCCCGCCGACCCCGCCGAGCTCGGCCGCCTGCTCGACCACATGGGCTCGGAGGACATGCTATTGTTCTCCACCGACTACCCGCATTGGCAGTTCGACGGCGACCGGGCGCTGCCCGCGGGCTTACCGGCCAGCCTTGCGCGGAAAATGATGGTGGACAATCCGCGGGCTACCTATCCTCGTTTAAGCGTCTGAACAGCGTGACGGAGACAATAAGATGAACGTCGACGTCCTGGGCCGCACCCTCGTCCACCCCGCCGGCCAATCGAAGCTCGCCATCGCCGATTGCGACATCCACCCCAGGGTGCGCGGCTACAAGGACGTCTACCCCTGGCTCGCCAAGCGCTGGCAGGAGCATCTGGAGGTATTCGGCGCCGCGCACCGCCAGCCGATGGAGAAGGGACCGGCCTTTCCCAAGGCGCAGCCGATGGCCAGCCGCCGCGATGCCTTCCCGCCCGGCGGCGGCGGCCCGGGCAGCGATCTCGACTTCATGCGCGCCCAGCATCTCGACCCGAACAATGTCGAGCTCGGCATCCTCAACCCGCTGACCCCGAGCGGCCAGGGGTTCCAGAATATCGAGCTGGGCGCGGCGTTCTGCCACGCCGTCAACGAGTGGCAGGTCGCCGTTTGGACCTCCCGCGAGCCCCGGCTGAAGGCATCCGTCGTGGTGTCTTACGAGGACGCGGCGGCGTCCGTGCGCGAGATCGAGCACTGGGCCGGGCACCCCGATTTCGCCCAGGTGCTGCTGCTGAGCCGCGCCTCCGAGCCGCTCGGCCAGCGCCGCTTCTGGCCGATCTACGAGGCCGCCGTCGCCGCCGACCTGCCGGTCGCGGTGCACGCCTTCGGCTATGGCGGCTACCCCGTCACCTCGGGCGGCTGGCCGAGCTACTACGTCGAGGAAGGCGTCGGCCACGCGCAATGCCAGCAGGCGGACCTCACCAGCCTGGTGCTGGAGGGGGTGTTCGAGCGCAACCCGAAGCTCCGCATGATCATGGTCGAGGCCGGCTTCGCCTGGGCGCCCTCGCTCGCCTGGCGGCTCGACGCCCACTGGCGCAAGCTGCGCGCCGAGGTGCCGCATCTCAAGCGGCCGCCCTCCGAATACATCCGCGGCCAGGTCTGGTTCACCACCCAGCCGATGGAGGAGCCGGAGGCGCGCGAGCGCCTGCTCGACACCATCGAGTGGATGGGCTGGGACCGGCTGCTGTTCGCCACCGACTACCCGCATTGGGATTTCGACGATCCCGCGACCTCGCTGCCCCTGCGGCTGACCGACGCGCAGCGCCGGCAGCTGTTCGCGGGCAACGCACACGCGGTCTACGGGATCTAAGCGAGCTTCTCCCTCTCCCCTTGTGGGAGAGGGCCGGGGTGAGGGGTCGCGCCACCCGTGTTCGCAAATTGTTCATGGTTTCGATGAAGAATGACGGGATCGAAAGACCCGGCATTGGAAGCCTCCGCC
>DATIMU010000339.1:0-11920 GCA_035475015.1 Acetobacteraceae bacterium | reverse complement strand
ACAAGGTCCGCGGCCGGCTTGCCGAGCGGGCCGTCCTGCTCGGGCGATCGCGGGATCGGCTGTCGGCCTGACGGTCGCATCGGGATTGGATTGACGGCAGAACATTAGCGCATCAGAATTATCGACTCTTCGTTGATAGGTGTTCGACACATGGACCAGTACAGCTGGATCGGCGGCTTCGGCATCTGGGCGGACGCTCTCAACTGGCAGAACCTGACGACCGGGCAGAATCCGGCGTCGACCCCGCCCGGCGCCGCCGACGCCGCGACGATCGCCGGATTTTCGCTCCTGGTGATCGTCGGCCCGGGAGCCGCTTCCAGCCTCACCTCGGGCAATGACGTGGCCTACGACGGCAATTTCGCCATCGGCGGCGCGCTGTCGAGCGCGGCGAACTTCACCCTGATGGCCGCCAGCACCCTGTCCGCCGGATCGGTCGCCACCAACGGGAACACCGCGTTCCTGGTGAGCGGCACCGGCGCGCGCCTGGCCGACAGCGGAGCATTCGCGCTCGATCAGGCTTCCCTCCAAGTCGCCAACCACGGCGCGCTGCAGGTCGCGGGACTGACCTTGGCGCCGAATTCCTACGTATTGCTGGACGATAACGCCAGCCTGGAAGTCGGTGGCGCCGGCGGGGCGGCCGCCGGCGCGCTGACCGTGGACGCGGGGGCGGCGATCTCCGGTGCCGGCATCATCGGCGCGAAGGTCGTGGACGGCGGCACCATCACCGCCTCCGCCGGCAAGCTGATGCTGCAAGATGACGTGGCGGGCAGCGGCAGCCTCGTGATCGACGCCGGCGCGACGCTGCAATTGTTCGGGACGAGCATCGCCCCGACGATCGCGTTCAACGGCGCCGGCGGAACGCTGGAGTTGGCGGCCGACACGCCCCCCGCCGTGACTGGCACGATCTCCGGATTCGCCAACGGGGAGCTTTTGCTGCTCGACGGCATCGAGGCCGACCAGGCGAGCCTGGCCGGTGGTGCGCTCACGCTCAGCAACGCGGGCGTCGCCGTGCTGACGCTGAACCTCGCCGGCGCCTACCCCGGCCAAACATTCTACGCCGTGCCGTTCATCGTAACCGACGGCCTCAGTGGAAGGTACGGCCTCACCGGCACCGCCATCGAGGTGCTGCCGACGATGCCGTTCTCCCCGGCGCCCCCGGGCACTCCAACGGGGCAATCGTTCGATTGGGTCGGGACGAGCGGTGCCTGGGCGGATGTGACGAACTGGCAGCAGGGGGGCCTTCCCGCCACGACGACGCCGGGCAGCAAGGATAGCGTGAGACTGCTGCCCTCGCTCGGCACCAACCCGGACATCGTGGTCGGTGCCGGCAACGCGGCCGGACTGAGCATGGAGGGCGGCAATTTCGCGCTCGACGGCACCTTCAATCTGGGCAGCCTCTCGGTCAACGGGACGCTCGCCATCATGGCCGGGTCCGGTGTGTCGGCGGGATCGGTAGCGGTCGGCGATCAGCCGGCGCCCGACGGGTTCAACGGGTCCCTCCTGGTCAGCGGAACGGGCGCCAGCCTGATAGACGCCAGCGCTCTGCAGATCGGCAATTCCAGCGGCTCCGGCACCGAGACGGTATCCGTGTCCAACCACGGGACGCTCCGCACCACCGGGATTTCGCTGGTCAATGCGCTTCACGGGGTTTCCTTCGCGACCCTCGACGTCGACGACACCGGCACGCTCGAAGTGGGCACCACCGGCGGCGCGGCGGCAGGTGCGCTGACCGTGGACCAGGACGGCGTGGTGGAGCTCGACGGCGCCATCAATGCGACGGTGATCGACAACGGTGTCATCCGTCCCGCCAGCGTCAAGCTGTCGATCTACGGCGACGTGTCGGGCGCCGGCCGCCTGGAGATCGACAACAACGGTACGCTGGTCCTCGCCGGGTCGAGCATCGCCGCAGCGATCGCCTTTACTGGCGCCACCGGCGTGCTCGATTTCGCCTCGGTACCCACAGCACTCTCGAGCACCATTTCCGGCCTCGCTCCGGGCGATCTCATCCGCTTCGACACCACCCTCATCGACAGCGCGAGCTGGGCCGCAACGACTGGCGGCCTCGGCACGCTCACGCTGAGCAACGCGGGCGCGACGGTTGCCACCCTGACCCTCGCGGGCGACTACACGGGCGACACATTCTATGTCGTTCCCAACGGCAGTTTTTTTCAGACCGGCACCGACGTCGAGGTGCTCCCGACGATCGCGGGGTCCGCCGCGCCTCCCGGCGGGGCGCCGGCCGCCTATAGCTGGAACGGCAACAGCGGCGCGTGGGCGGACCCGATCCAGTGGCAGATCGGCGGAATGCCGGCCTCCGTCGCACCCGGTATCGGTGACGACGTCACCCTCAATAGTCCGGCGCCCTCGTTCGGAGTGGTCGTTCCGACGACGATCGTCGTCGGTGACGGCAACGCGGCGAGCCTCACCGTCACCGGTTCCGTGGCCCTCGACGGCCAGTTCAAGGTCGCCGGCACGTTCACTGGCTCCGGAACGTTGATGGCGGGCAGCAGTCTCTCCGCCGCGTCGGTGCAAGTTTCCTCACTGTTGCAGGTCAGTGGCACCGGCGCCCTGCTGACCGACAGCGGCGCTTTGACCGTGCAAGGCATCATGGCGGTCTCGAACCATGCCATCACTCGGGCGGCAAGCCTGTCGCTGCCGAATTTTGGCACGGTGTCCGTGGACGACACCGGCACGATCGAGATCGGCAGTGCAGGCGGCGCCGCGGCCGGCGCACTCACGGTCGACGCCGGAGCGATCGTCCAAGGCTCCGGCATCATCGACGGCGCGGTCGTGGACAACGGCACGATCGCGCCCTCCGGTCCGAGCGGCTTCTTCGAGGTCTTCGGCGACCTGACCGGCAACGGCAGCATCGAGGTGGCCGATCAGAGCACGCTGTACCTCGGCGGCACCACGATCACGCCGGCGATTGATTTCATCGGCTCGAACGGCACCGTCGAATTCACCAGTGCCGGCCTGCCGCCGGGCAACCCGTTCACGACCAGCAGCGTGATTTCGGGTTTTGCCGACGGCGACGCGATCAAGCTCGACGGCATTGCCTCCGACCAGGCGATCTGGGCGGCCACCGGCGGCGGGCTCGGCACGCTCACCATCAGCAATGCCGGCGCGACCGTCCTCACGCTCACCCTGGCCGGCGACTACACCGGCCAGACATTCTACGCGGTGCCACGCGCGTCGAGCGGGTCCGCCGGGACCGAGATCGTCACAGGTTCCACACTCTGCTTCGCCGCCGGCACGCTGATCCTCACCGAGCACGGCGAGGTGCCGATCGAGGCGCTGGCGCCGGGCGATCGGGTCGTCACCGAGCAGGGCGGGACGCGCCCGGTGTGCTGGGTCGGCACACGGACGATCGACCTCGCGCGCCATCCCGCACCCGCGCGGGTCCGCCCGATCCGCGTCCGGCGCGATGCCTTCGCCCCCGGCGCGCCGCACCGCGACCTGTGGCTCTCACCCGATCACGCGGTGTTCGCCGAGGGCGTGCTGATCCCGGTCAAGCATCTGGTCAACGCCGGCACGATCGCCCCGGACGCCGCGGCCCGCACTATCCGCTACTGCCATGTCGAGCTCGACGCGCACGACATCCTGCTGGCCGAGGGGCTGGCGGCGGAGAGCCTGGTGCCGGGGGCCGATCGTTCGGCGTTCGACAACGGCGGCGGCCCGGTGCAGCTGCATCCCGATTTCCACAGTCTGGCCTGGGAAGCGGATGGCTGCGCGCCGCTGGTGGTGACCGGCCCGGTGCTCGACCGGGTCCGCGCCCGGCTTGCCGCACGCGCGAAGCACGTTGCGCGAGAGCGGCGGTCCATGGCGCGCTGACCGTATCGGTACCCATGCCGTCATGGTCCGCGAAGGCGGGCCATCCACGACTTCGGTTGCGCGAGGCAAAGGCGTGGGTCCTCGGGACAAGCCCGAGGATGACGCCGGTAATACTCTGGCAGGCGCCACGCGCTTGCGACCAAGCCCGATACCGGCGAGAGCTCGCGCGGGATACAGTCGCGTCAGGTCGCGCGGGTTTTCGACTTGTAGGAGGGCAGCCACCATTTCACCGGCTGCGGTTCGCGCTCGATCGGGCTCGCGGCCGTCTTGCGCCGGCGTTTGACCAAAGCCGGCTGGCTTGGCCCGACGGGCTCGGGGGGAGGCGCCGGCTCTGGCGGCGCCGCGGCCGCCATCTCGGCCAGTTGCGCCTCCAGCGCCTCGCGCACGACGATCGCCTCGGCGAGCGCCGCCTCCGCCTGCTCGCGGCCCCGGCGTTCGGCGGCCAGGGCTTCGCTATGCGCGAGATCCGCGTGGGCGAGCTTGGTCTGGACGTGCTGCAAGGTCGCCTGCGTCTCGCGCAGGGTGCGCTCCGCCCGCTCGCGCGCCGCGCGCTCGGAGCGGAGGGCCGCCTCGGCGGCGGCGATCCGGTTGACCGGCGCCGGGCCGTCCGGGCCGTGCTCGCGGGACGGGCTCAGAACCACCACGGGAACCTCGCCGTCCTTGACGAAGCGGCGGGTGCGGCGGTCCTGCTCGCGCCGTTGCGCGGGCCGCTCGGTTGACTGATCGCCGCGCAGACCGAGGGCCTGACGCATTCGATCTTCCTCGTCCGGCGCCGCTTTCGGGGCTGAACCGAATGGATTCAAGGGGTCCGACATCGTTGCTCTTCGCTGTGTTTCCGTGTTGGCAGGCCGGCAGCCTGCAAAGGCCATCCGGTTTCGTGCCGTGCTCGGCGGTTCGTCATGGTTCGCGGGGGCGGCCCCCGCCGGTCCTGGCGGAAGCAAGCGTCGGCTACCGCGTAGAACCGGAAATGGGCTACGAGGTTGCATAGCACCCCGCAACAGTCGCCGCTAGATCATCCTTCTATCAGGGAAGCTCCAGACGGACGGCAACCGCCGCGCTGGCGATAACCGCGATGTCCGTCCCCTCCTCGTCGGGCACGTCGAGACCGCCCTTGACCACGCGCACCGTGACGATGCCATGCGGCAGTGAGGCTTTTACCCGGTCCGCATCGACGTTTTCCGGCCGCTGCACCCCGATGGTGACCTCCACCTGCATGGCGGCGGGGTCCACCTTGAGGGAGCGCAGCATGGTGAGCGAGCTGTGATGGAGGGCGTCCTGCACCGCGCGCATGGCGGCCTTGGTGTAGTCGCCGCCGTGCAGATCGTTGCCGGTGCCCATTTCGAGGATCACGCGCCTGGCGGTCATGGCCGGCTGCTCCTACGCGACATCGAGCCGCACCACGGCGGCGGCATTGGCGATCAGGGTGGAATCCGTCCCGGCGTCGTTGCGGATCTCGAGCCCACCCTCGACCACCCGCACCGTCCCGGTGCCGTGCGGCAGCACCGCGAGCACCGCCGCCTGATCCACCTCGTCCGGCCGGGGGACGCCGATCGTCACCTCGACCTTCATGGAGTCGACCGGCAGCCCGAGCGCGTCGGCGACACCGAGCGAATTGTGCCACAGCGCGTCGCGCAGCGCCCGGACCGCCGCCTTGGTGCAATCCGCGCCACGGATGTCGGTGCCCATGCCGATCTGCAGCACCATCCGCTTCATCGCCATGACGGCTCTACTCCTATGAGATCGAGGCGGGATGAATTCCGCCCTACGAGACCATGTTGCAGGGCGGAATTCATTCCGCCATCCTCAATCAAGCGTCACCTCCTCGTAAAGCAATTGCGCCTCCGGCGCCGGGCCGCGCCGCTTGCCCAGCGCCTGCACCCGAACCACCCGCACCGCGCCCCGCAGGGGCACGGTCAGCACGTCGCCCACCCGCAGCCGCGCATGGGGCTTGTCGGTCGGCTGGCGATTGATCCGCACCAGCCCGCCCGCGACGAGCCGGGCGCAGTCGCTGCGCGCCTTCATGAACCGCGCGCACCACAGCCATTTGTCGAGACGCTGCCAATCCTTGTCTTCCCGGGCCCTGTCCTCGGCCTCCATCTAGCGGCGCAGCACCGCCAGCGCGGCGAAGGGGCCGGATCGCCGCGGCGCGATCTCCGGCATCGCCACGAGACGCTTGCGCCGTGGCGGCAGGATGGTGGCCGGCGCCGGCGGGCCATACTGATCGGCGGCGAGGCCGGCGGCCGGCATCACCCGGACGCCAAGCCGGCGCAGGATCACCGGCAGCAGCTCGGGCTTCACCGAAAAACGCGAGGCGAGGCCGGCCGGCAGCGCCACCGGCCCGCGCCGCGCGGCCCAGGCGAGCTCGGCGCCGACCCGCTCGGCCACGTCGAGCCGCAGCAGCACCGGCCCCGCCTCGATCCAGCCGATCGCCTCGGCGAAGCCCGCAGGCCAGTCGGGCGGCGGCGAGAGCGAGACCAGCCCCGCCGGCGGCAGACTGGGCAGCGGGCGCTCTTGCTGCAGCGACCAGAGCCGCGCGCGCATCGCCGCCGCACGCGGTTTCAGCAGCGCCGGCAGGAACAGCGCGAAGTGGCCCGCCCGCACGCCCAACGGCTTGAACCGCGCGCGCAGATCGGCCGGGATCGACGCCTCGGTGGCACCCGGCAACAGCCCCAGCGTTTCGCTCAGCCGATGCAGCGCGCCGCGCAGCGCCGGATCAGCCTCGGCGCGCTCCGTCGCGGCGAATAGCGGGGCCAGATCGCGGGCGATCATGCCGTCGATGAAGCGTTGCAGCCTGAGGCGCACCCGCTCGCGCTGCGTCCCGTCGAGGAATTCGCTGTCCAGCGCCTCCACCATCGGCCGCAGCGCGGTCACACCTCGCCGGATTCGCGCGACCGGGGTGCCCTCCCAGCTCACGCGCTGGTCCGCATCCCACGCAAAGGCGTCGTCCTCGGCGGCTTCCAGCAAGCTGACACGCCGTGGCATCTCCTCGCGCAGCGCCCGCCGCGCCGCGCGCAGCACGAGCTTTCTCTCCTCGCCCTCGGCCAGCGGGTCGGGGATGAACGAGAAGCCGCCGATATGGCCGACCGGATGGCCCTCTACCACGACCTCGCCACGCCGCGTCACCGCCGAGAGCAATTCCTCGCCGGCGCCGGCGTCGAGGCGGCGCATCAGATGCGCGGCGCGGCGGTCGACGAAGCGGCTGGTCAGCCGCTCGTGCAGCGCGTCCGACAGCAGATCCTCGACCTCGCGCGCGCGGGCCTGCCAATGCGGCGCGTCGCGCACCCAGTCGGCGCGCGCGGCGATGTAGGACCACACGCGAACCCCGGAAAGCCGCTGCATCAGGGTATCGATGTCGCCCTCGTTGCGGGCGAGGGCGGAAATCTGGCCGGCCAGCCAGTCGGTCGGCAGCTGCCCCTCCCGCGCGATGTGGCCGAAGATGCGCGCGCAGAGCCGCGTGTGCGTCTCGTCCGCCAGCTTGCGGAAGTCCGGCACCTGGCACGCCTCCCACAGCAGCCGCACCCGGCCGCGCCCGCGCGCGAGCTCGCGGATTTCCGGCTCGCGCGCCAGCGCCGCCAACGTCTCGAGGTCGGATGCGTCGTTGCCGCGGATCAGCCCCGGCGCCGGCGGCGCCACGGTGAGGCTGGCGAGCAGCGCGTCGACATGGCCGAAATCGAGCTCCTCGTTGCGCCAGCACAGATGCGACAGCGCCTCGAAGCTGTGGTTTTCCACCGCGTGCACCAAATCGTCGGTCAGCGGCCGGCAGGTCGCGGTGGTGCCGAACGTGCCGTCGCGCATCCCGCGCCCCGCGCGCCCGGCGATCTGCGCCACCTCCGCCGCGGTCAGCCGGCGCGGCCGGTGGCCGTCGAATTTCCCGAGGCCGGCGAAGGCGACATGGTCCACGTCCATGTTGAGCCCCATGCCGATCGCGTCGGTCGCGACCAGGAAATCGACCTCCTTGTCCTGATACAGCGCCACCTGGGCGTTGCGGGTGCGCGGCGAGAGGCGGCCCATCACCACCGCGCAGCCACCGCGTCGTCTGCGGATCAGTTCGGCGATGGCGTAGACCTCGCCAGCGCTGAACGCCACGACGGCGCTGCGCGGCGGCAACTTCGACAGCTTGGCGGCACCGGCATGGGCAAGCTGCGACAGGCGCGGCCGGGTTTCTACCAGCGCCTGCGGCACCAGCCGCTGCAGCAGCGGGCGGATGGTCTCGGCGCCGAGGAACATCGTCTCCACCATGCCGCGCGCGTGCAGCAGGCGCTCGGTGAAGACGTGTCCCCGGTCGGGGTCGGCGCAGAGCTGGATCTCGTCCACCGCGACGAACTCGGCCGCGCGGTCGAGCGGCATCGCCTCCACCGTGCAGGCGAACCAGCGCGCCTCGGGCGGCACGATCTTCTCCTCGCCGGTAATCAGCGCCACGTTGCGGATGCCCTTGCGGGCAACCATGCGGTCGTAGTTCTCGCGCGCCAGCAGACGGAGGGGGAAGCCGATGATCCCCGAGGAATGCGCCAGCATCCGCTCCATCGCGAGATGCGTCTTGCCGGTGTTGGTGGGACCGAGAACGGCCTTCACACGGGGCGCGAAACCCGACGGAGCGTAACCCGAGGCGAAACCCGAACCAAGAGCCGACATGGGGCGATGTTTGGGGTTGTCGCCCCGCTTTGCAAGCACGGCGCCGAGTCGCCGGGGTCACAAATTGAATTTGGATTGAAACCCAGCCGTTTCAGGCACATATGGCGCGCCGCGAACAAGGAGACCCGGGCATGAGCGAGGCGGAAGTAAAAGCGGAACGGCACGATTTCGGCGCCGAGGTGGGGCGGTTGCTCGACCTCGTGGTCCACTCGCTCTACTCCGACCGCGAGATTTTTCTCCGTGAGCTGGTGGCCAACGCCGCCGACGCGATCGACCGGCGGCGCTTCGAGGCGCTGACCGATCCGGCCCTCGCGCTGCCCGAGGACGCCGCCATCCGCCTGGTCGCCGACAAGGCCGCCCGCACCCTCTCGATCACCGATACCGGCATCGGCATGACCCATGACGAGCTGGTCCAGAACCTCGGCACCATTGCCCGCTCCGGCACCCGTGCGTTCGGCGAGAAGCTGGAGGGCGCCAAGCCGGAAGAGCGGCCGAGCCTGATCGGCCAGTTCGGCGTCGGCTTCTATTCCGCCTTCATGGTGGCGGACCGCGTCGAGGTCACGTCGCGCAAGGCCGGCGCCGAGGGCGCCTGGATGTGGGCGAGCGACGGCGCCGGCGCGTTCACCATGACGCAAGCCGAGCGCGACGCCGCCGGCACCCAGATCGTGCTCCACATGAAGCCCGACGCCGACGAGTTCCTCGATCCCATGCGGATCGAGACCATCATCCGCAAATGGGCCGACCACGTCACCGTCCCGATCACCCTCGCGCGCGACGGCAAGGATCAGCCGATCAACGAGGGCACCGCGCTGTGGCGCAAGTCGCGCGCGGAGATGAGCGAGCAATCGGCCACCGCGTTCTATCGCCATCTCGGAAACATCTTCGACAGCCCCTGGGCGACCCTGCACTGGAAGGCCGAGGGCACGCTCGAATTCTTTGCCTTGCTGTTCATCCCCGGCATGAAGCCGTTCGAGGCGGTGGAGGGGGAGCGTAAGTCCCGAGTTCGGCTGCACGTCCGGCGCATGTTCATCACCGACGAGGCCGAGCTTCTGCCCACCTGGCTGCGCTTCGTGCAGGGCGTGGTGGACACCGAGGATCTGCCGCTCAACGTCTCGCGCGAAATGCTGCAATCGACGCCGGTGCTCGCCCGCATCCGCCGCGCCGTCACCAGCCGGGTTCTCTCCGAGCTCAAGACCCGCGCGAAGGAGGGCGAGGAATATGCCAAGTTCTGGGAGAATTTCGGCCCGGTGCTGAAAGAAGGCATCTGGGAGGACACCGAGCATCGCAAGGAACTGGCCGAGCTGCTGCGCTTCCGTTCGTCCTCACAAGATGGCTGGGTGAGCCTCGCCAACTACGTGGGTCGGATGCAGCCCGCCCAGGACGCCATCTATTACCTGGTGGGCGACGACGCCGACGCGCTGCGCAACTCGCCGCAGCTCGAGGGCTTCCGCGCCAAGGGCCTCGAGGTTCTGTTGCTCGCCGACCCGATCGATGCCTTCTGGCCCGACCGCTTCGATACCTTCGAGGGCAAGCCGCTCCGCAGCGTCACCCAGTCCACCGCCGACCTGTTCCACCGCCCGGCCGACGCCGAACCCATGCCGGACGTCTCGGCCCTCACGCTCGCGCTGAAGGAGGCCCTGAAGGGTGAGGTATCCGACGTGCGCGCGACCGACCGCCTGGTCGACAGCGCCGTGGTCCTCGCCGCGGGCTCCGGCGGCCCCGACCTGCAGATGCAGCGCCTGCTCCGCCGCTCCGGGCGCGGAATGCCTCCCGCGCCCCCGGTGCTGGAGATCAATCCGCGCCACACGCTGATCCAGAAGCTCGCGGCCGAGGTGGGCGGGGAGGGGTTCGCCGAGACGGCCGGCACCCTGCTCGACCTCGCCCGCGTCCAGGAAGGCGACCTGCCGCGCGACCCGGCGGCCTTCGCCCGCCGCGTGACGGCGATGCTCGCGAGCGGCTGACCCGCCAAGCCGGTCGCACCGGCGCGGCCGACATGGTATGATCCGGGCCGGCGCTCTCGCGCGGTTTCGCCCCTCCGAAGCCGCCGCCGAGAGCCCCGATCCGGGCTCTTCCGGCCATCCGGTTTACCCGGTTCCGGGCTCCTTCGGCCTCCGATTTTGCCCGCATCCGGGCTCTTCCCAGGCGCGGTATTGCCCGGATTGAGGCTCGGGCTGGCCGCGCTTGCGCCCTCGGCGGCAGCCGATAGGGTTTCCGGGTCGCATCGCCCGACCCTGTCTTGTTGCACCTGCCTTGCGCCGAAGTGTAATTCGGGAGGCATCGTGACGGAGGCTTCGAGCGCAGTGTCAAAAAAATTGGATGACATATTCACGCCTGGCAGCCAGCCATCTGTGACATATGTGGACCGTGCCCACCTTGGGATCGAAACGGCATTGGTGAAGGCCATTCACCAACCCGGCGTCATCGTCTCCCTCACTGGTCCCACAAAATCTGGAAAGACGGTCCTGTGCCGAGCGGTCCTCAAAGAGTTTGAATACGTTTGGATAGATGGCGGCCAAATTAAGTCCGACGACGCTCTCTGGGAAAGGATTCGTTCCGAGTTAACCATTCCTGATGAGATCCGTTTGAAGGCAGGGACTTCCCGTGGCGCAAATATTTCGGGGACCGCCGGGGTAGACGGGGGTGTCCCAGGAAGCGGGGCAAAGTTTACATTTACGATTGGTGGGTCGCGGCTGCGGATAAATGATGAAGAAAGGACGTATAGATTAGAGGGTATGCACTCAGTTATCGACCATCTTTCGAAAAACAATATCGTCCTTGTTATAGATGATTTTCACTATTTACCCGAAATTGCCAGGGTATCAGCAATACAATCTCTTAAGGGCATGGTATTCAATCGCCTTAAGTTCGTTTTGCTTTCGACTCCACATAGAGCCTTTGAAGCGATCAAGGCGGAGACAGAAATTACGGGCCGATTTAAGCATGTAACTATGCCGATTTGGATCGAGAGTGACCTTCGTCTCATCGCCACGACGGGATTCAAGGCTTTGAACGTAGGCTGTCCAGATAAAATAGTAGATCGATTTTGTGCAGAGGCGCAGGGAAGCCCGCTCCTTATGCAACAATTTTGTTGGGACATATGTTACGATTCTCACATACGGGAGAGGGGCATGTTCCAAAAGGGGATTGCCGAGACCTTTGATGTAGACGGTCTTTTCACGGAGGTGGCGAGGGACTCCGGGCTCCCTCTCTTTGAAAGACTCTCTAAAGGGCCCCAGAGTAGGACAGAACGAATTCCCCGGCCGCTGGCCGCAGGTGGTTCAGTGGACATCTATACGGCAATCTTAATGGCTATTGCCGCAACTGGGCCGAGGGAGACGCTCAATTACGACCAAATAAGAACAAGTCTGAATACGATTCTTGCAGCAAAAACGCCACAAAAGACTGAAGTTACTAATGCGCTGAATCAACTGTCCAGCATCGATAAGGAGAGCAACAA
>DATIMU010000338.1:0-3726 GCA_035475015.1 Acetobacteraceae bacterium | reverse complement strand
CCACATTGCCGCGCGTCACCTACACCGACCCCGAGTTGGCGCAGGTCGGACTGACGGAGGCCGAGGCCCGGCGGCAAGGGCACGAGGTCAGCGTGCTGCGCTGGCCACTCGCGGAGAACGATCGCGCCATCGCCGAGGCCGACACCGCCGGATTGGTGAAGCTGGTGGTGGCGCGCGGGCGCGTGCTGGGCGCGGGTATCCTGGCGCCGCACGCCGGGGAGATGATCGGCACCTGGACCCTGGCGATCGGCCGCCGCGTGAAGCTCGCCGCGCTCGCCGGCATGATCGTGCCGTACCCGACTCGCGGCGAGGCGGCCAAGCGCGCCGCCGGAGAATTCTACACGCCCAGCCTGTTCGCGGAGCGAACACGCCGGCTGGTCCGCGCGCTAATGTGGTTGCCCTAAGCACGACAGCTCATTAATGCGGTGAGATGACAGGATTGAAATGCGGCCGATTCTCTCGGCCTGGCACGGCGCTGGCGCTGCAAGGTGGCGGCGCGCACGGCGCCTTCGCCTGGGGCGTGCTGGATCGGTTGCTGGAAAACGAGCTTCGGCTCGACGCGGTGTGCGGCGTCTCCTCCGGTGCGATCCTCGCCACGATGCTGGCGCAAGGGCTGGTGCGCGCCGGGCCGGAGGGTGCCCGCTTGGAGATGCGCCGGCTCTGGCAGCGCGTGGCGCAGGCCTACGCGCTGAGTCCGCTGCAGAGCGGACCACTGGAGCGCTGGCTGTGGGGGTGGGATCTCAGCAACAGCCTGATCTGGCAGGGCGTCGAGACGGCGATGCGGCTGTTCAGCCCGGCGCAGCTCAATCCGCTCGGTCTCAATCCGCTCCGCGCGGTGCTCGACGAGCTGGTCGATCGCTCCCTGCTGACGCATCCGTCCGCGCCGCGCCTGACGGTCGCCGCGACCGACGTCGAGACCGGCCGGGCGGTGCTGTTCGGCAACGCCGCGATCGACACTGAGGTGCTGCTCGCCTCGTCCTGCCTGCCCTTTGTGTTTCCCGCTATCGAGATCGGCGGCCGGGCCTATTGGGACGGCGGCTACTCGGGCAACCCGCCGCTCGGGCCGCTGCTGACCCCGCACCCGCCGGCGGAACTCATCCTGATCCGCGCGCAGCCCGAGCGGCGGCCGGGCGTGCCGACGACGCCGACCGAGATCATGAACCGGCTCAACGAGATCGCCTGCCACAACGTGCTGACCGCCGAGCTCGCCGCCTTGCCGGCTTCGGTGCGGCTGACCAGCTACGACGCCGACCAGGCGTTGCTCGACCTGCCGATTTCGTCGAAGTTCAACGGGCAGGCCGAGTTCCTGTCGAGCCTGTTCCGCGCGGGGCGTGCGGCGGCGGCCCGGCCGATGGAGCGCCCGGTCGCCGCCGCCGCCGAGTAGGAGGCACGATCATGGTCGAGGGAGTGTCCGCGGCCGAATGGGACCCCGGACAGTATCTGCGGTTCGAGGACGAGCGGCTGCGGCCGGCGCTCGATCTGCTGGCCCGGGTGCCGCTCGAACGCCCGGCGCGCATCGTCGATCTCGGCTGCGGCGCGGGCAATGTCAGCGCCATCATCAAGCGACGTTTCCCGGACGCCGAGGTGCTGGGCGTCGACGGCTCGGCGGCGATGCTGGAGAAGGCACGCGCCGCCGCGCCCGATTGCCGGTTCGTGCAGGCGGACGCGAGCACCTGGCAGCCCGACACACCGCCCGATCTGATCTATTCCAATGCCGCGCTGCACTGGGTGACCGGTCATGAGGCACTGTTCCCCCGGCTCGTGTCCGTGCTCGCGCCGGGCGGCTGCCTCGCGGTGCAGATGCCGGCGATGCACGACGCGCCATTTCGCGCGCTGCAGTACACGGTCGCCGCGCAAGGCCCCTGGACGGAGCGGCTGCGCGGCGTCGGCTCGGCTCCGCCGATCCTCGATGCCGGCGGCTATTGGGATCTGCTCCGCCGCCAGGTCGCGGCGTTGGATCTCTGGGAGACGATCTACCTGCACGCGCTGCGCGGCGACGACGCGGTGACCGAATGGGCCACCGGCTCGAGCCTACGGCCGTTCCTGGACGCGCTGCCCGAGAACGAGCGGCCGGCGTTCCGTCGCGCCTATTCGGAGGCGATCCGGCCGCACTATCCGCGCCGGTCGGACGGCACCACCCTCCTGCCATTCCGCCGGCTGTTCCTGGTCGCCAACGCCTGACAGTCCCGCGCGTTCGGATGTCGGGCGGAATGTCGGAAAATTTTACACATATGGCGGATTTCTGGACGACGCGCGCGGCAAACGCTTGTCGCAAAAAGGAATAACTAATCGGCACATGGTTTGCTAGGCACTCCTCCGGACCCAGGAGAATGCCATGCTACGAGTTCTGACCGCCGCCACCATGGCTCTTGGTGTGGCAACCGCGGCCATTCCGACCACGGCCGAAGCTGGGCTGATCGGCAAGCAGCTCAACGCCGTGTATTACGCTCCCGACACCTCGACGCCCTACGCGAACGCCTCCTTCGCTCCGCCGAACTTTACTGTGGGAGCCGGTCAGGAGACGGTCGGCGACGTCGAGGGCGTGACGCAGCTCCTGGTCGACTTCACCGACAACGGCCTTACCATCACCCTGCAGACGAGCCTCTCCACCCCGACCTGGAACGGCGCGGCGTTCAACGGCATCATCTTCACGTCGCCCGGCCCGCTCGGGATCGCCGGTGCGACGGCCGACCCCTCGACCACGATGACGGGCTTCGACGACAGCCGCGTCAGCGTCAATGCGGATCAGATCCTCATCAACTGGAATGGTCTGTCCTATGTGAACGGCACGGTCGTCAAAGTCGACTTCGCGTCCGTTCCCGAGCCGGCGACGATGGCGGTACTCGGTGTCGGGCTCCTCGGCCTCGTAGCGGCCCGCTGGCGCCACGCGCGCCCACGGCCCGCGACCGCATAAGCGCTACGGGCCGGCAGCCCTCCCGTCGCTCGCCCGCTTCGAGTGACCGGAACAGACGGCCGCTCATGACCGGACGAATTGACGAGATCCGGTGGCCCCGAGCCCCTCGGCCGACCAGTCGCCGGAACACGGGAAAGCTGACGGTGCTCAGTGCTGCTCAACGGCAGCAGCGCCATTGACGCCGGAAGGTGGCATACGGCCGAGGTCGATCGAGGATTCCGGCAATCCGCCTGCGCCGAGCGTCCAGTGCTTGATCTCGTCGGCCTATTCCGTCGTTACCTTGCTGGCCGTAGGGCGGAAGGAGCGAAGCGCATTCCGCCATCTGTGCGGCCCGGTGGCGGAATACGCTACGCTCCTTCCGTCCTACGCTTGGCCGCCCTACACTTGGCTCGGTGCCGTTAGACGGCAGCAGCCTCGTCGGATGACGAGGCGGCTCCAGTCAGCCCGACCCCGGTCAGGCGAACGAGATCAAGCCGCCTCGCGCACCGCGGTCAGGAACTCCGCCACCTCGAGCTTCAGCGTGTCCGAATGGGCGGTGAGGGTGCGGGCGGCTTCCAGCACGGCGCCGGCCTGCTCGCCGGTGTCGGTCACGGACTGCGTCACCTGGTTGATGTTGCCGTTCACCTCGGCCGTGCCCGCCGCGGCGTGCTGCACGGCGCGGGCGATCTCCTGCGTAGTGGCGCCTTGCTCCTCCACCGCGCCGGCGATCGCCGTGGCGATCTCGTTCATGCGCTGGATGGTGCCGCCGATCGAGCGCAGGGCGCTCACCGCCTGACCGACCTCGCCCTGCATGGTGGCGATCTGCGCGCCGA
>DATIMU010000337.1:0-6328 GCA_035475015.1 Acetobacteraceae bacterium | reverse complement strand
TACTTCGCGCCCTCGAAGCGCAGGCAGTTGATGAAGCCGTTGAGCGCCATCTTGGCCGCGCCGTAGTTGCTCTGGCCGAAATTACCCACCGTACCGGAGCCCGAGGTGGTGACGACGATGCGGCCGTACTGGCGCTCGCGGGAGATCGGCCAGGCGGCCTTGGTGCAATAGACGGTGCCCATCAGGTGCACCTTCATCACGAACTCGAAATCCTCCATGCTCATGTTCACGAAGGCCTTGTCGCGCAGCACGCCGGCGTTGGCGACGAGGATGTCGAGCCGGCCCCAGGTGTCCATCGCGGTCTTGACGATGTTCGCCGCACTCTTTTCGTCCGCCACGGAATCGTAGTTCGCGACCGCCTCGCCGCCGGCCGCCTTGATCTCCTCGACCACCTTGTCGGCCACCGCGTTCGCCGTGCCGCGCCCGTCCACCGAGCCGCCCGGATCGTTCACCACCACCTTCGCACCCCGACTGGCGAGCAGCTTGGCGTGCTCCCGGCCAAGCCCGGCGCCGGCGCCGGTCACGATGGCAACGCGGTTGTCGTAGCGAATGGTCATGGTTCACGCCCCTCATTGCTGCCGCCACGCGCTCGGTTCCGCCGTGGCCTCTCGCGAAAAATCTACCGTGCGGATGCCATACGCGAAAGTAGCCGGCGCGACCAGAGCGTAGCGGCGCCGTCGTCAAGGATCGAGGCGCAGCCGGCTGGGCAGCAACTCGCCCTGGCTTTCCAGCACCGGATAGGCACCCGCCGCGACGAAATGCGCGTTCACCCGCCCGAGGTCGCGGAGCAGGTCGAGCGACAGGCTGCTCGCCTCCGATGTCTCCTCGCCCGAGCGCACGCGGGCGAAATGCGCTGTCGTCGCGGCGGCCTCCATGTCGCGGAACAGATCCTTCTCGGCGACGAGCTGCCGCGCGGCCCGCGTGTCCTGCGTCATGAACACCGCCGAGGCGGCGCGCAGGTTGCGCGACAAGCGCTCGAGCAGCTGGCGCGCTTGCTCCCGCTCATCCCCTGGCGGCGGCAGGCCGCGCTTCTGCCGACGCGCGACGTGGCCCATGATGTTGCGGTCCACCACATCCGCGGCGGCTTCGAGATTGGTGGAGAACACCAGGATCTCGGTCAGGCGGCGATGATCGGCCTCGGTCAGCGCCTCCACGTCGAGCCGCGCGAGATAGTGCCGGATCGCCGTGTTCAGCGCGTCGATCACATCGTCCAGGCGGCGCGTTCCCGAGATCCGCTGGCGGTCCGCGCCGGCCAGCGCCTCCGATGCGCCGCTCAGCATGGCCTCCAGCACGTCGGCCATGCGGAGCGCCTCGCGCGACGCCGAGGCGAGTGCCACGGCCGGCATCTCCAGCCCGCCCTCGTCGAGATGGCGTGGCCGGGAGGGATCGTCGACGTTGTCGCGCGCCGGCAGCATCCGCCTGAGCAGGGCGGCGAAAGGGGCGAGCACGGGCATGAAGACGAGGGCCAGCACGAGGTTGAAGCCGGTATGGAAGTCGGCCACGGCCCGGGCCGGACCCGGCTCCCAGCGCGCCATGATGGGGCCGAGCCAGTCCAGCAAGGCAAGCGCCAGCACGCAACCGATCAGCCGGTTGAGCAGGTTGCCGATGGGCAGGCGCCGAGCGACCGGATCGTCGCCCGAGACGCCCTCCAGCACCGGGTTGATCGCGGAGCCCAGATTGGCGCCGAGCACCAGCGCGTAGGCGGCGTGCGGCGGCACCGCGCCCTTGGCGGCGAGCGACATCACCAGCAGCACGACGGCGACGCTGGAGTGCGCCGCCCACGTCAGAGCCGCGGCGATGAGCACGTCCACCACCGGCTCGGTGGCGATCGAGCCGAGGATAAGCCGCAGGCTCGGCGCGTCCTCATACGGCGTCACCAGCATGAGCAATTCGCGCAACGCGAGCAGCATCAGCCCGAGCCCGATCGCGACGCGCCCGAGATCGCGGGTGCGGGCGACATGGGCACGGCGGAACACGATGACGCCGACCAGCACGAGGGCGGGGCTGATGCTGGCGACGTCGAACGACAACACCTGCACGATGAGCGTGGTCCCGACATTCGCCCCCAGCATCACCGCGAGCGCCGGCACCAGCTCGACGAAGCCGCTCGCCGCGAACCCTGACACCATCAGCCCGGTTGCGGTACTGCTCTGCAGCACCGCCGTCACGCCGAGTCCGGCGCCGAACGCGGCGATGCGATTGTGCAGCGCGGTGGAGAGCAGGCGCCGCAGGTCCGGGCCGAAGGCGCGCTGGATGCCGGTCTGCACCATGTGCACACCCCACAGCAGCAGCGCGACCGCGCCGGCAAGGTCAAGCAGGGTCCAGGTGGCGTTCATCCCTGCGATGATAGCGGCGCTCGCCCGATCACCCTATTCCCGAGCACGCGCACGCGCACGAAGAGGTGCCGTGGGTCGGACGATGAGGTCTCCCCACTATCCACACCTATCCACAAGGCGAGCGGACTGCCAGCCGAGGGCCGGTGGGGCTATGCTCGCCGCCGCATGAACAGCATCGATTCGCCCCTTCTGGGGCTGTCCCAACGTCTTCCGCCCTCCAACGCGCAAGCCGAGCAGGCCCTGCTCGGGGCCTTGCTGGCCAACAACAAGGCCTACGAGCGGGTCAGCGAATTCCTCGCCCCGGAGCATTTCGCCGACCCGATCCACGGCCGCATCTTCCAGGCGATCGCGCGACGCATCGAGGCGGGACAACTCGCCGACGCGGTGACGCTGAAGGGCGAGTTCGAGCATTCCGGCGTGCTCGAAGAGGTCGGGGGCACCCATTATCTCGCGCAGTTGCTCACGGCGATGGTCGGCATCATCAATGCCGGAGAGTATGGGCGGGCGATCCACGATGCCTGGCTCCGGCGGCAGCTCATCGACATCGGCGAGACGGTGGTGAACAACGCCTTCGGCGCCGACGCGGAACTGGACGGACCCAAGCAGATCGAGGCGGCCGAGCAGTCGCTGTTCGAGCTTGCCTCGGATGGCGGCGCGAATGGCGGGTTCGTCACCTTCAAGGACGCGCTCACCGAGGCGATCCTGGGCGCCGAGCGCGCCTTTCATCGCGCCGGCGGCGTCTCGGGCCTCTCCACCGGGTTGCGCGACTTCGACGCCAAGATGGGCGGGATGCACCCCTCGGACCTGCTGATCCTGGCGGGACGTCCCGGGATGGGGAAAACCGCGCTCGCCACCAAGATCGCGTTCGGCGCCGCGCAGGCAATGGTCGCGGACGCGAGGCGCGACGATCCCGACGCGGTGCCGAAGGGCAGTATCGCGGTGTTCTCGCTGGAGATGAGCGCCGAGCAGCTCGCCACCCGCCTGCTCTCCGAAGAAGCGCGTATCTCCGGCGAGCGCATCCGCCGCGGCGACATCGGCCAGCGCGAATTCGACAAGTTCGTGCAGGTGAGCCGCGAGATCGCCTCGCTGCCCATCCACATCGACGACACGCCGGCGCTCACGCTCTCCGCCATGCGCACACGCTGCCGGCGCCTCAAGCGCACCAAGGGGCTCAACCTCGTGGTGGTGGATTACCTGCAGCTGATGCGCCCCGCCGCCGGCACGCGGCCGGAGAACCGGGTGCTGGAGATCAGCCAGATCACCCAGGGGCTGAAGGCGATCGCCAAGGAGCTGGAGGTTCCCGTGCTCGCGCTGTCGCAGCTGTCGCGTGCCGTCGAGAGCCGCGAGGACAAGCGGCCGCAGCTCTCGGATTTGCGGGAGTCCGGCACCATCGAGCAGGACGCCGACGCGGTGATGTTCGTCTATCGCGACGAATACTACCTCGCGCAGCGGGCGCCGAAGCAGATGGCGTTCGACTCGGAGGACAAATTCCAGGACGCGCTCGAGAAGTGGCAGCGCGAGATGGAGAAAGTGCACAACCAGGCCGACCTTATCATCGCCAAGCAGCGTCACGGGCCGACGGGCACGCTCCAGCTGTTCTTCGAGGCCGAATTCACCCGGTTCGCGGATTTGGATTTGCACCACTCGGGGCACGAGGCGGATTGAGCGGGTGAGCACGGACTCCTCACCCCGGCCCTCTCCCGCAAGGGGAGAGGGAGAAGATGAAGCCCTCTCCCCTGCTCGGGGGAGAGGGTTGGGTGAGGGGGTTGCCGCCCGTCTGGAAATCGACCTCGACGCGAT
Source organism: Acetobacteraceae bacterium (assembly GCA_035475015.1). Classification (GTDB taxonomy): domain Bacteria; phylum Pseudomonadota; class Alphaproteobacteria; order Acetobacterales; family Acetobacteraceae; genus JAFKFI01. Next base: position 2,192 of record DATIMU010000337.1, on the reverse strand, counting down.
CGCCGCCAACTGGCGTTTCCTGCGCGACCGCCACCCCTCCGGCGCGGTCGCCGGCGTGGTAAAGGCGGACGGCTACGGGCTCGGCGCACGGCAGGTTGCGGCGCGGCTATACCGCGAGGGCTGCCGGCACTTCTTCGTGGCGCATTTCGCCGAGGCGCGGGCGATCCGCGATCTGCTGCCCGACGCGATGCTCGCGGTGCTGAACGGCCTCATCCCCGGCACCGAAGCGGAGTACACAGCAACCGGCATCCTGCCGGTGCTCGGCTCGCTCGCTGAGGTGGGTGCGTGGTCGGCGGCAGCACGCCGCCTCGGCCGCAAGCTGCCGGGGCTGCTGCATGTCGACACCGGCATGTCCCGCCTCGGGCTCGATCCGCGCGAGCTCGCGATCCTGCAAGCGGACCACGCACGGCTCGACGGGATCGACTTGCAATATGTGATGACGCATCTGGTGTCCTCGGAAATCCCCGACGACCCGATAAACCAGAGGCAGCGCCGCCGCTTCGCCGACGCCCGGGCCGGTCTACCACCCGTGCCCAGCAGCCTCGCGAACTCCTCCGGCATCTTTCTCGGGGAGGACTTCGCCTCCGACCTCGCCCGGCCGGGGGCGGCGCTCTATGGCATCAATCCGACGCCCGGCCGGCCCAACCCGATGCGCCCGGTGGTCCGTCTGCTGGCCCGGGTGCTCCAGGTGCGGGACGTCGCGATGGGTGAAACCGTCGGCTACAACGCCACCTGGCGGGTGCCCGGCCCGAGTCGCATCGCGACGGTGGGCGTCGGCTATGCCGACGGCTGGCACCGTTCGCACTCGGGCCGGGGGGCGGCGTTCTTTGACGGCAGGCCAGTCCCGCTGGTAGGGCGTGTCTCCATGGACCTCACGACCTACGACGTGACCGCCCGGCCGGAGATCGGCGTGGGCACCCCGCTCGAGTTGATCGGCCCGTCCGTGCCGCCCGACCAGGTGGCCGAGGCAGCGGGCACAAATGGCTATGAGGTGCTGACCTCGCTGGGCCGGCGGTTCGCAAGGGCCTATCGCGGGGCGTGAACGCGATCCTGGACCTGCTCGCCGCGGTCGGCCGCGCGAGCCTCGGCGCGTGCCGGTTCACCGGACAGCTCGCGATCTTCGGGCTCTCCGGCCTGTCGCATCTGGTCCGACCGCCCTTCTATTGGCGGATGTTCGGACGCGCGCTGCTGGAGATCGGCTATTTCAGCCTCCCCGTGGTGGCGCTCACCGCCATCTTCACCGGCATGGTGCTGGCGCTGCAGTCGTACACCGGGTTTGCCCGCTTCTCCGCCGAAGGCGCGGTTGCGAGCGTCGTGGTGCTGTCGGTCACGCGCGAGCTCGGGCCGGTGCTCGCGGGCTTGATGGTCGCCGGGCGGGTCGGAGCGGCAATGGCCGCCGAGATCGGCACGATGCGCGTCACCGATCAGATTGACGCGCTTTCCACCTTGTCGACCAATCCGATGAAATACCTCGTGGCACCCCGGCTGCTGGCCGGCGCCATCGCGCTGCCGTTGCTGGTGCTGATCGCCGACATCCTCGGCGTGATGGGCGGCTACATCATCGCCACCCTCAAGCTCGGCTTCAATCAGGCGACCTATCTGCACAACACGCTCGACATCCTGCAGTCGGCCGACGTGGTCTCGGGGCTCGCCAAGGCGGCGGTGTTCGGCTTCCTGATCGCGCTCATGGGGTGCTTCCAGGGCTACAACAGCCGGGGCGGCGCGCAGGGCGTGGGCGCCGCGACCACCGCCGCCGTGGTGGCCGCATCCATCCTGATCCTCGCCTTCGACTATGTGCTGACCGAGATGTTCTTCGCGCGATGACCGAGGCCACCCCGAAGCTGCGCATTCGCGGCCTGCGCAAGTCGTTCGGCGACAAGCGGGTGCTCGACGGCATCGACCTCGACGTGATGCCACGGACCTCGATGGTGGTGATCGGCGGTTCGGGATCGGGCAAGTCGGTGTTGCTGAAATGCGTGCTCGGGCTGCTGCGGCCGGATGACGGGGTGATCGAGATCGACGGGCAGGACGTGTTGCGGATGCGCCGGGCCGACGCCGAGGCGGCGCGGGCGCGCATCGGGATGCTGTTCCAAAACGGCGCGCTGTTCGACAGCCTGCCGGTCTGGGAGAACGTCGCCTTCGGCCTGCTCGCGCAACGCCGCATCACCCGCACGGCGGCACGGGAGCGGGCC
>DATIMU010000336.1:0-2788 GCA_035475015.1 Acetobacteraceae bacterium | reverse complement strand
GGTCCAACGCGCCGAATGCGCGCAGGAAGGCACGCAGCCGCTCGCGGTCCTCGGACGAGACGGGATGCGCGAGTTGCTCCTGATCGACCCCCTTGGCGGCGAGCTCCGCGACATAGCCGCGCGCGTCGTTGACCACGGCGGCGTTGCGTTGCGGCTGGCCGCCGAATGCCGCGTCGTCCTGCAGGAACGCGCCGCGATTGTCGTTGCTCATCACTTCGAGCTTGACGCCGAGCTCGCGGCAATAAGCGAGAATGCCCTCATGGTGCCACGGAATGCGCGCCGGGCCGGGATTGAAGTACAGATGCTCGCCGGTGTCCCAGCGGACCCGCTGCACGCTGTCGGTCTCGACGATCTCGTCGCCGGCACGGAGCGACCAGTTGCGGCCGCCGGCGCGCGTGCGGGCTTCGAGCACGCTCACCTCGTAGCCGGCGCGGCGCAACTCCCATGCCAGCACCATGCCCGCGATGCCGGCACCGAGCACCAGCACGCGCGCGCCATTGCCGGGCGGCAACGCGGGCGGCCCCGCGTAGGCGGCCGGGATCGGCAGCAGCCCCATCGCTGCCATGGTGCGATAGGCCGCACCGACGCCGCCGGCGCGGCCGACGAGCTGGATCAGCGCGCGCCGCGACAGGCTCACGCCGGGCGTCGCGCCCGCAAGGCGGCGGCCAAGGTGCCGTCATCCAGCACGTCGAGCGCGCCGCCGATCGGCACGCCCTGGCCGACGCGCGTCACCGCGACGCCGAGCGGCTTGAGGCGTTCGGTGAGCCAATGCGCGGTGGTGGCGCCGTCCACCGTCGCGCCGAGGGCGAGAATCACTTCCGTGACGCCGCCCTCGGCGACGCGGGCGAGCAGCGGCTTCAGGTTGAGATCCTCCGGCGCCGTGCCGGCCAGCGCCGACAGCGTGCCGCCGAGTACATGATAGAGACCGCGATGCACCGAGGCGCGCTCCAGCGCCCATAGATCGCCGACACCCTCGACCACGCAGACCAGGCCGCGATCACGATGCGGGTCGGAGCAGATCGAGCAGGGATCGCGGCTGTCGAGGTTACCGCACAGGCCGCACGGCCGGACGGCGCGCGCCGCCTCGGTCAGCGCCGAGGCAAGCGGCAGCATCCGCGCCTCGGGCTGCTGCAACATGCGTAGGGCGGCGCGACGCGCGCTGCGCGGACCGAGGCCGGGCAGCTTGGCGAGCAAGCCGATCAGGCGTTCGATTTCCGGGCCGCCCATCGGATTCCGCTACCCGCGCGAACCCCTCACCCCGGCCCTCTCCCGCAAGGGGAGAGGGAGAAGCAAAGCCCCCTCCCCTTGCGGGAGGGGGTAGGGGGAGGGGTATCCCGCACGTCGAAACTCCGCGATCAGAACGGCAATTTCATCCCCGGGGGCAGATCCATTCCGCCGGTCATCTTCTGCATCTCCTCCGCCGCCGCCGTCTCGATCTTGCGCTTGGCGTCGGCATGGGCGGCGAGGATGAGGTCTTGCAGCATCTCCATGTCGGCGGGGTCGGCGAGCTTCGGGTCGATCGTGACCCGCCGGAGCTCGCTGCGGCCGTTCATGACGACGCTGACCATGCCGGCGCCGGAGACACCCTCCATCTCCATGCTTTCCAGCTTGGCCTGCATCTCCTGCATCTTGGCCTGCATCTGCGAGGCCTGCTTCATCAGGCCGGCGAGATTCTTCATTCGTCGAACTCCGGGAAATCGTCGTCGGGTGGGGCGTCGTCGTCGGCCGGCTCGGCGTGGATCGGGGCGAAGGCGGGGATGTCCGGCTCGACTTCGGGGGGCAAACCATAGGCGTCGGCGCCGGCATCCGCGACCGCCTCGATGCGCGCGCCGGGGAACGCCGCCAGGATGGCACGCACCAAGGGGTGATCGGCGGCGGTCGCCCGCCGTGCCGCATCGGCGGCGTTGCCCTGCTCGGCCAGCGTCGGCTCGCCCGGTGCGGCGGAGACCGCGATAGTCCAGCGTGCGCCCGTTGCCTCCAGCAGCAGCTTGGCAAGGCGCGGCGCCAGGTCGCGCGGCGCCTCGGGTTGCGGCCGCAGCTCGATCACCGGCGGAGCGAACCGCACCAGATGGACCGAGTGGACGAGATGCCCGTGCAGCATCGCCTCGCGGCGCTCGGCGACCAGGGCCGCGAGCTCGCGGAAGCTCGACAAGCGCGGCCCGGCCGGCGCGGGCTCGGCCATCGCGGGCTCGGCCATCGCAACGGGTGGGCCGTTGGCGACGGCTCGGGTGCCGCCGCCGGATGGCCCCGGGACAGGCGCGGGCGCATTGCCGGGGACAGGCACGGTCGCATTGGAAGCCGGTGCCGCGCCGAGCCGGCGGACGAGATCGCCGGGTGTCGGCAGATCGGCGACGTGGCACAGCCGGATCAGCACCATCTCGGCCGCCGCCCGGCGGTCGGGCGCGGTCTCCACCTCCATCACCCCCTTCAGCAGCATCTGCCAAGCACGGCCGAGCACCGGCACCGAGAGGCGCGCGGCGAATTCCGCGCCGCGCGTGCGCTCCGCCTCGGGCAGATCGGGGCTGTCGGCCAGCGCGGGAATGGATTTCACCCGCGTGACCGTGTGGACCAATTCGAGCAGATCCTGCAGCAGCATGCCGAGATCGGCGCCGCGCTCATACGCGCGGTCGGTGATCGCCAATGCGGCGGCGGGGCGGCCCTGCACCACGGCGTCGAGCAGGTCGAACACGTCGCCCCGGTCGGAGAGGCCGAGCATGTCGGAGACCGCGTCCGCGCCAACCGGCTCGCCGCCTGATTGCGCGATTGCCTGGTCAAGGAGAGAAAGCCC